>JBCBKZ010000007.1:0-23798 GCA_038520955.1 Bacteroidota bacterium
GATACAGCAAGGATATCATCATGTGGGAGATACCACCCACTTTCTCTTTGATTACCAACATTATGGCACCGAAGAACCCTGGAAGGTAGTCCTTACTGGTTCATTTAGAGGTTGGAGTCAGGACATGGAAGATTCTGCCTGGGTCCTTCATAGCTTCTCCCCCAGCCTATGGATTCTCTCCATATATAACCCACAGTATGAGGTCATTCCTCCCAGAGCAGAATTCAAGTTTAGGATTAATGAGGGAGAATGGATAAATCCCCCCACTGAAGCGCCTAATATCCAGGGAGGGAACCAACTCTTCTTATATGATGTTACTCCTCCTACCCTAAAAGCAGAGCTCACTGCCAATAAAACCATCAGGTGTTTGATAGATGGAGTAGACAGACCCATGAATCCGGAAGCCTTTGTACTGACAGATGCAGAAGGAAACGCCATTCCCATAGCAGAGATTCTCCCGAATTCCTCCAACCAGAGTTTGTTGATTCCGGCATTAGAAATAGATATCAGGAGGGTATATTATTTGGAAATCCCTTCTGAGAAACTAAAAACGGTCTGCTCATTTGATGGATGGTTTAGAGACTTATATTCTCCTAAACCTATGGGAGCTGAGCTTGAAGACGGTAAGACTGCCTTTAGGATATTTGCCCCACGAGCCAATAAGGTAAAGCTCTATCTATATGAAAGCCCCGACATTAAGAAAGCCCTTTCTGTCATAGATATGGTACAGGATAAGGATGGGGTATGGGAGTACATTCATCATGAGCATATAAAGGGTATTTATTACGACTTCACCGTGCATGGCTTTGATGAGCCAGGGAATCATTTCTACGATACTAATCCGGTACACATATCTGATCCCTACGCCAGGGTGAGTATGGATAGCTGGGGAAGAGCCAGAGTCTGGGAGAAAACAATACCAGCTACTCCTTTGAAGAATGGCATTCCGGCCATGGAAGATGTCATTTCTTATGAAGTACATGTGCAGGACTTCACGGATCTCTTACCTGTTTCCGATGATAAGAAAGGGACCCTTACTGCTATGTATGAGTCTGGCCTGACCAACAGCCAGGGAGAACCTATTGGTTTTGACTATCTGGTTAACCTGGGGATCAACGTAGTTCACCTCATGCCAGTTCAGGAATTTCTCCACTATCCTGATGAAGACTGGAAGTCTGCCTTTGAGCATGATTCCTTTATGATAGAACAGGGCATTAACCTGGAGAATTACCAGTGGGGATACCGTACCTCTCACTGTTTTGCCATAGAGTCCCGCTTCAGGCAAGGAGGAACCCAGCCAGGTGCAGAACGGGATCAGTTCCGTGATCTGGTACAGGCATTCCACGATAAGGATATTGCGGTCATCATAGATATAGTGCCTAACCACACAGCCGAGAATATGGATGGGAGGGAGAATCCTTACTACTTCCATTTCAATGTGTTGGATAAGCAGTACTACTACCGTACCAAGGACCTGGATCTCATAGGAGAATATGGAAATGAGGTAAAAACGGAAAATAGACCTATGGTTCAACGCTGGCTGATAGACCAGTGTAAGCACTTCATAGAAGAGTTTGGGATAGATGGCTTCAGGATTGATCTGGCAGGTCAGATAGATCAGCAAACCCTGATCAAACTCAGAAAAGAACTGGGTGAAGACATCATCATTTATGGAGAACCCTGGATTGGCTCCTATGATCCCGACTTTGAGAATAACCCGGACTGGGACTGGTATAAGATTGACTCGCCTATCACCTTTTTCCAGGATGATGCCCGTAATGCCTTGAAGGGGCCTACGGATACCCCAAGGGATAAAAGTAAAGACAGAGGATTTGCCGGAGGAAATACAGATCAGCGGGAGAATGCCATGCTGGCCCTAAGTTCCTCCTTCCCTGAAGACAAAACCCCCCTCTCAGGCATCAATTACCTGGACATTCATGATAATTGGGCATTGGCAGATCAGTTTGCTACACATGACTGGGATGGCAGATGGGGTGTAGATGAATCAAACTATAAGATAGCGGCAGTCATGCTCTACACTTCTATGGGTCCTATAGTTACGCATGGTGGAAGTGAGATGATGCGCTCCAAAGGATTAGCTGAACTGAAGGAAACCGTAAAGGAAACCACTTCAGGTACCAAGGTATTTCTTCACGGAAAGAGAGATACCTATAATATGCGTGCTGCCAACCATTTCATCTGGGAGAATGTAGGAAAGAATAAGGAAGACGAAGACACCTTCTGCGACTACAAGGAGATGTACGCATTCTGGAAGGGCCTGAATAAATTCAGGTTGAGCCCGTATGGGAAAGTGTTCAGGACATCCGAAATAGTCCCTGCAGATTATTATCAGTGGATCTTACCGGAAAACCGACATATGCTAGGCTATCTGGCAGATAAGAAAGTGATGGTCCTGATAAATACAGATTCCGAAGCCGTTACCTTTCACGGAGTTCATTTCCCGGAAGGCAATTGGAAGCTTGTCGCCAACCTATTCGGGATTTCTCACGAAGAGGGCGTAGCAGACCATAAACATCTTGAGAGAATTGATGGCAATTCTACCCTGGACATTCATTTAGGCGGAACCGAATTTAAGATTTGGGTAAAGGATTAATCAATAGGCTAATAATCTATTAGGTTTCCTTCGTCAGCATTTCTTTCAGTGAAACGGAAGGGTTCAGTTTCATCATCTACAATGGCACGAACATTTCTAATCAGGATAAAATACAGCAGGGTCAGCAAGAGTAAACCTACAATCAGCTTAGACATAATGTGATACTACTAGCTAGGGAGTGGGAATCCCTTTGACGTATACTAGTATTACATAAAATTTCATGCCAAAAAATATATTTTCACCAACTATTTAAATAAATAGTATCAATTGCCTAAAAGGGTCACTTTGTTCGAAAAGCCAGCTTCAGTTTTAAACAAAATATCCCTCCCTACTGTCCTATTCTTCTCTTTCACTAGACACTCTCATCCTATAGATTTTGGGAAAGTGTAGATTTAAATTATTAACAGTGTAATATTTAATATCGATAAGAAAGTATATTTTTTTACTTACCTATTAGGCCATAATGATTTCCCCTCTTGGGAGCTAGGTCTTATACATATCTAGTTTGAGTTGAATAAAGTCCATGCATCAAAGAAGTGGGTTAGTCTTTCTAGTCCTCTTTTGAAGGTTAACGGTCCTGGTTTACCCTGACTGGTCAGTCCTTTCCATCCTCCCATCCTTGCAATCACCCAAGCTGCCCATGCAAGTCTATCGGGAGGATGAGGGTTCTTCTGTTTCAGGGTGTTTCCCTGATACTTTTGATTCAAGACTCTCAGACAAGCAATTTGCTCTTGGGTAAATAAGGCCTCTATTTTTCTTCCTTCCTTTTGATCTCTTTCCAATACAAGTTGAATAACCTGGAAAGCGGCAAAGAAGCTTAGGATGGTCTGTTTATAGATAGAGTCAAGGTACTCCAGCTCGGTTTCCTCTATTCTAAAGCCTTTCTTTTTCATCATTCGAAAGAGCTGTTCTATTTGCCACCTCTGTTTATACCACCGTATGACCCTTAGCGCATCTTCTTGACTCTCTATGGGATGTGTAGTGGTGAGTCTCCAGTGAATAGGACGTTCTTTAGGAGGGACTAAATCTGCTCTTTCTATGGCTTCGACCACATAGACTGCAATGGCTTTGGGTGGATTTGCTGAAGCACCTGAACGCTCCAAGGTACTTTGGACCTGACATTTCCCAAATCGTACATCCAGCCTTGTCTCTCTAGCTTGGCGTGGGTTCTTAGGAGTTCTACGCACATGTCTACTAGGCTTCTTCCCACTTACCCTTAACTCATAGGAAGCTACGAATGGTAGAGAGGATAAGAAGTCTTCTATCTTCATCTTCCCTTGTTCAGTTTCCACCTTTCGGTTGTAATGGCTCCTGATCAACACTTCTACTTCCAACTCTTCTGATGTCTGGAGAATCTGGAAGATATCCGCTTCCCGGTCAAAGATGAAGGTTAGACGCTGGCTCTCTCCAAGCCGCTGCTTACAATTCTTCATCCCCAGTATCCATTTGTAAGACTCTCTTTCTCCAGAAACTCGCTCATCTTTCACTCCGTCCTGGCTTTCAGCCTGATATTGACGAGACCACAGAATCAGATCACCAATCCCTAAGCCTTCCCCACTTTGAGCATCTATAGCCATATGGACGTGAGCTAGAATACCGGGACTTTTGTTATCACTGATTACCCCAACCCGTTCTTTATCAAGAATGTCCTCATATTGATAGGAGAGGTTTATCTCAGTGGTGTCCCCAATAACCAATACCTCACGGTCTTTAGATACATCTACCGTCTTGCTACAACCAAGATCTATCAGTTCTTCCATTTCAACTCGCTTATTACGATAAAATCGATATCTACTGATGGCTGTATTCAGATCCTTGCTAATCTGATAGGTTACGTTGCTCTGATGCTTAACCATAGCATCTAATAGCTCTTCATGACGCCTACTCAAACGAAGATCATTAAAGGCAACTGAAGACGATCTCGGTAGACAATGACCACAAATAGGACGAAACCTTAATACAGACATCTTTCTGCTAAAGGTAATTCATTTAATCGTAATACTTGTGTATAAGGGGTAGCTCCCAAGAGGGGAAATATGTTTTTAGATATTATTCTTACCCGTAGTGGCGAAAAATCTTTCGCCTAATGCCCTGGTTTAATCTTATCCTTAAGCCTAACCGTTCACGAACATGGCCGTAAGCGCCTTCTTGGTGACTTTGCCCATCACATTACGAGGCAGGTCCTGCAACATCATAAATCTTCGGGGAAGCTTATAGCCAGGTAACTTTTCTTTTAGCCACAGGGAGAGAGCCTTAGTATCAATTGCCTCCCGAGCGACCAAACCAGCACCTACCACTTCCCCCCATTCATCATCAGGTATGCCTACGACCCCGCAGTCTTTGATACCGGGATATTTCCTGAGAATTTCTTCTATCTCCAGGGCAGAGATCTTATAACCGCCAGACTTGATGATGTCTACAGAGTTTCTCCCAAGTATGCGATAAGCCCCATTCTCAAAGGCGGCAATATCTCCTGTCTTAAACCAGCCATCTTTCGTAAAGGTAGCCTGAGTAGCTTCCGGTTTATTCCAGTACTCACGGAAGACATTAGGACCTTTTACCTGCATTTCTCCCGACTGTCCTTCTTCTACTAGCTCATTAGCTTCATTTACTAATCGAATGATTACTCCCGGCAATGCCTGTCCTATATGCCCAGGTCTTCTTTCTCCCTTATAAGGGTTGCTAACGGCCATTCCCATTTCTGTCATCCCGTATCTTTCCAGTAGCGTATGGCCGCTGATTCGTTTCCATTTCTCAAGGGTAGAAACGGGTAGGGCGGCTGAACCTGAAACCATGAGGCGGAACTTGCTCAGCTTGCGGGATATTTCTTGTTGATTCTCTAGGGAGAGTTGGTCCCAGTATGTGATGAGTTTATAGTAGATGGTAGGAACTGCCATGAAGAGATTGACATCCCCTTTTTTGAATACCTCAAAGACTTTCTCTGTATCAAATTTAGGGAGGAATTCACAGCAGGCTCCTGACCACAGCGCGCAGCTTAGCACATTGAGGATGCCGTGTACATGGTGTAAGGGAAGAATGTTGAGAATATGATCTTCTGCTTCCCAACCCCAGGCCTTTACCAGGGTGGATATTTGGGCCTGAATGGCAGCATGTGTACTGACTACACCCTTAGGCTTGCCGGTGGTTCCGCTAGTATACAGAATCATAGCTCTGCCAGAAGCCGGAACTTCTGGCAGATTACCTGAGGGTTCCGTTTGTATAGTTTCCCTAAGGATAGGAATACCGGTTTGCTCACTTAGCGGATTCAGGATATCGAGAAATTCTACCTCTGCAATAATTTGGGATACCTGAGAATCTTCCAGTACATATTGAATGGAGGGAGGGGGATAGCTCACACATATGGGAACGGCAACACCGCCCGCACGCCAAATGGCCCACTGGGTCTTGACATAGTTGAAACCCGGCCTCACCATAAAGCCTATTCTAGCCTCTTCCAGGGAGACTTTCCCCTGTAGCAGTTGATGAGCTAATTTCCCGGATTCTGAAAGTAATTCTCCGTAAGAATAAGCCCCCTTAGGATCACGAATGGCTATACGATCCAGGGAAGTATGTGCTCTGTTGACTAATTCTAGCATGGATAAGTAGTAGTAAAGAACACAAGTTATTAATCCCGGAAGGATTAATCAGAAATTTCTTAATTCATTTTGGCAATAGCCCTAAAGTTGCTTTCCCACTGTGTTTTTCCATACTTTTTTCCTAGCCTGACGATGATGAGATTTTTCTCAGGATTTATGTAGATAAACTGTCCCAGAATTCCTTCTGCCAGAAAAGGAGCAGTAGGAGATACCAGATAAGTCTTTTCCACCTCCTGATTGGTAGTAGTGTCCTTGGTTGTATAGCTCCCGGTATCATACATGGCTGGAAGCTTGGTTGTATCTGTTTTGGTTTGATAGTAGGGCATATGCCACCACTGATAAGAATACTGGAAACCATTTTTTACTCTGTCAAAGGTCGTGGACTGAGTAACCCATTCTTCCGAGACAATCTGCTTCCCATTCCAGTTTCCCTTATTTAGGTACAGTCGTCCGAACTTGGCGAAGTCCCTTGCCGTGGCATTCAGGCAGCAGAATGCCTTCACCATCTTATTCCTTTTGCTGTCTATGCTCCAGGTAGCATCTGTCTCCATTTCCAAAGGAGTCCAAATCTTTTCCTGCATATATTCATATAGGGGCTTCCCGGTGGCATTCTCCAGAATGGACCCCAACATTTGAGGATTGGAAGAGATATAGTCAAAATTCTGATCGGGAGCTCCTCCGCTTTTTAGCTGGGTGATGTACTTTCTCAAGTTAGTTCCATAATAGAACTTGGCTACATGCCCGAAGGGATTATAGTAGCCTTCATTAAAGGTAATACCTGAACGCATGTCCAGGAGATCTTCTATGGTGATGCTATCATTGATGTCCGGGTGGAGGTCCGGGAGATAATTAGAGATCGGTTCCTTGACGGATTTTATATGCCCCTCTTCTATGGCTATTCCTACCAGAGCGGAGACAAATGACTTGGCCACTGAGAAGGAGGTGTGTATGGTTTGTGGCGTATAGTCATCCAGGTATTGCTCATACAGCAAGCTGTCATTTCTGATGACCAGGAAGGCTACCGTTTTACTTTCGCTCAATCCATATCCAAAGGGATAGGTTTCTCCATCTACCTGCAAGGTTTCAGGCATCTTAAGTGGGTTCTGGTCTTCATCTACCTTTTTGAAGTAGAAGGTACTTTCAGGCGCTTTCAGGTCTACAGAAGCAAACTTCTTTTTGTCATTGGTATCAGCAAAATTCCAAACAAAGAATCTACCTACATGGCAAGAAGTTAAGGTCAAGCAAATGATAAGGCTGACGAGAAGGGTGTGGAAATTCATAATAGAAATCTAATCTTGGTTCAACATAAAGACTTTCTGTCTATGATCCCAAGATGCATCCAAGGCAGGAAAAGTTCATGAGTGGGTCGATAAAGGGAATGAAGCTTCGATAAACAGCCTGAATGCCGTTTATCGGGACATTTTGTTGTTGGTCGGAAAGCCTTGATGAGCTTTTTGAGAGGAATTATCACTTAGTTGAAAGGAAATGAGTATGTTCTGCTTAAAGACCTACCCATGGATTTACAGAAGAAACAACAGCTAGCCGAGCTTTTCCTGGAAACAGGGAAAGCCCATCATCAGGCTTTTATAGATAAGGATGGAGATGATCCCGAATGGCCACTTTGGTATGCGGAATACCTAAAAGAGAAACTTCCGGCCATTTTAGGGACTGATATGACCAGAAGTAAGATTGTGTATGAGCTCATAAAGCTGGATGAAGAGGGGCTACCTACAGCTATGGACTGGACACAGGTATATGCTGGCAAGCTCATGAAAAAGTATTCTGAGGACTCCTGAGAATTTGATGTGTAACTAATCCTGCTTACTACCTTCTATAAGAATGCCTATTCCTCCATCTGAGCGGAAGGACTGGCCTGTGATGTTAGCAGCTGAATCACTACAGAGAAAAGCGATGAGTTCGGCTATCTCTTCCGGCTTGGCTATCCTTTTCAGTAAATGCATTTCATTACACTCATCCAGCACTACCTGGGGATCAGTTGACTGTTCCAAAGCCCAGTGAAGCATAGGTGTATCTATGGTGCTCGGGCAAACCGCATTACATCTGATGTGAGGTGCGTAATCCACCGCTATGCTTCTGGTAAGGCCTAATACAGCCGTTTTAGAGGTTACATAAGGAGCTACCTTTTGCTGGCTCATAAAGGATTGGGCGCTGCCTACATTGGCGATGACTCCTTTCCCTCTTTCCAGCATATCCAGCAAAGCATACTTGGCACAGAGAAACTGTCCGGTAATATTCACCCCCATGATACGGTTCCATTCCGCCAGGCTGGTTTCATGCACTGCTGTATACCCTAGGATAGCAGCATTGTTCACAAGGATATCTACGGGTCCCAATATTTCTTTTGCTCTCTGGAAAGAAGCCTTGACTTCCTCCTCTTTGGTAACATCACAGGTGAGAAAGAGAGTATTAGGGCCCAACTCTTCCTCCAGCTCCTTACCATGCTTCTCATCCATGTCCAGCATGAGCACGCTAGCACCTTCTCTAGAGAATAAGGCGGCAGTAGTGGCACCTACACCTCCAGCCTTGGAAGCACCTGTAATCACGGCTACCTTTCCTTCAAATCTTTTCATGAGAATTTACCAATGATAAAGGGTTCCGTCTGTAAGTCGGTTTATGGGTAGATAGGCTTTTTGGTAGGGAAAGGCCTTTGCTCTCTCAAAGTCGAAGCTAACGCCCAGGCCGGGTTCTTCACTGATACTGAAGTAGCCATCTTCAAATGAGTGAGAAAGTTCAAACACTTCCATACTTTCCTCCGGATAGCCCATGAACTCCTGTATCCCAAAGTTATTGATGGCTGTTCCAAAGTGCAGGCAGGCAGCCAGGTTAATTGGAGAAAGGTCAGAAGGACCATGACAACCCATTTTCACATGATAAAGGGCTGCCATAGAGGCGATTTTCATCATAGGCGTAAGGCCACCTCCATGCGCTATGGTCATTCTCAAGTAATCTATCCACTGATGCTGAAGTAGCTCCATGCAGTCATAGACCGTATTGAATATTTCTCCAACGGCTAGTGGGGTAGTGGTATGCTGCCGAACCCATTTAAAGCCCTCCTGATGTTCAGCAGCTATGGTATCTTCCAACCAAAACAAGTTGAAGGGCTCCAGTTCTTTCCCTAGCCTACCTGCCTCTATGGGAGTAAGTCTATGATGTGCATCATGTAACAGGTGAATGTCTTCGCCCACTCGTTCCCTTACCTGCTGAAAGAGTTTGGGGATATATCTGAGGTACCTAGCGGTATCCCAGCTTTCCTCCTTTGGAAGTAAACCTACGTTCGCTGGTTCATAAGCTTTCTTCTGATCGGCTACACCGTAAATATTTTCCAGACCAGGGAGGCCAGATTGTACCCTGATAGCCTTAAATCCCCTTTCCTGAATCTCGCTTACCTTATCCAGGGTCTCACTCATATCTCTTCCCTGTGCATGGGTATAAGTCATGAGTTTATGTCGACTCTTTCCTCCCAGCAGTTTGTATAGAGGTACACCCAGACTTTTGGCCTTGATATCCCATAAGGCTACATCTATGGCACCTATTGCGGTCATGTTCACAGCCCCTCTTCTCCAATACACCCCTCTGTATAAATAATGCCAGATGTCTTCTGTATCAAAAGGATCTCTATGGATGATACATGGAATGAGGTGATCTTCTAAATAGGAGGCTACGGCTAATTCTCTACCGTTTAGGGTAGCATCACCAAGACCGAATATGCCCTCATCCGTTTCAATTTTTAGGGTAACAAAATTTCTTCCGGGGGAGGAGACAATGACTTCAGCCTTGGTGATTTTCATCTTGTGTTACATTAAGGAACTACACAGTTCCATACTTATCTGACCAGATCTTTTCAATTTCTTCCAGGGTTTTACCCTTGGTTTCCGGAATGTATTTGATCGTAAACACAATGGTAATGGCGATGAAGAGCATGAAGATGAAGTAGGGGAGAGACCCATTCCACATTCCATTCACGTTTACATCACTTTCCACTACTACCGGGAAACTTTGAGATACCAGGTAGTTGGCACCCCACTGAACTGCCACGGCTATAGACATACTGATAGACCTGATGGAATTGGGGAACATTTCTGAGAGAATCACCCAAACGATAGGTCCCATAGACATAGCAAAAGAACCTATGAAAGTCAGAATACCTATGAGAGACAGAATGCCCACACTGTTTGTCATGATGGTAGTACCCAATAAGAGAAAACCTACAATCATTCCTACAGATCCTGCGATCACAAGCGGCTTGCGACCCCAGTTATCTACTGTAAGCATGGCCAACACGGTGAAGGCTACATTGGTTCCTGCCAGCAGGATCTGCTGGGCCAATACATCTTCCTGCCCAAATCCCAGGGCTTTCTCAAATATGTCGGCTCCATAATAGAGAACCGCGTTAATCCCCGTAAACTGCTGAAGGAAGGAAAGCGCAGATCCTATGAGTACGATAGGCAAGACGGCTTTCTTTAGGATATCTCCTATGCCCAGATTTCTGCTCTCCTGCTGAAGGGAAGTCTGAATTTCCTGATATTCTTTCTCTGCATATTCTTCTCCATGAAGCCTGGTCAATACGCTCTTGGCTTCTGCCTCTCTTCCTGCCAGTGCCAGCCATCTCGGGCTTCGGGGCACAAAGAACAGTAGTAGGAAAAAGGCGAGGCAGGGCACCAGCTCTGACCAAAACATCCAACGCCAACCAGTATTTAGGTTGTATTCTTCAGATTGACCTGACCCAATAAAATAAGTAGTTAAGAATACGATGAAGAATCCTAATACAATGGCCATCTGGTAAATGGTCACCATCTTTCCCCTAATATTAGCAGGAGAAAGCTCTGCAATGTACATAGGGGCATTCATGGAGGCTATGCCTATCCCCAGGCCTCCTACAATCCTGAAAAAGACCAGCATGGGAATGGTTTCCGGGACAAAGGAGGGAAGGCCTGATCCCCAGGCAGAAAGGGTAAATAAGACAGCCGAGAGAATCATGGAAGTCTTTCTCCCAAATTTCTTACTAAGAGGACCTGCGAGAATAGCACCTGCAAAACAACCTAACAGGGCACTGCCTACCACCCACCCTTTGGTGACTGCATCCAGATCAAAATACTTGCTAAAATAGAATTGAGTACCATTGATGACGCCAGTGTCATATCCAAAAAGGAAGCCGCCCAAAGAGGCGACAGCACTGACGAACACGAGAACGCCGATATTTTTTTTCATATAGTTAGTAGTAGCTTAATAAGTTGGAAGATAGGGATTTTCAGGAATAGAGAAAGAGAGAAATCTCTATTGTTACCTAATTTCGAAGAAACTTAGTTCATTCTTAGGGAGAGTTATTCATCAGAAATCTTCTCCTGCCTAAACTTCTCCTTAGAATAATTGCTTTAATTTGAGAAAGCTTTGAATAACCAGTTTATCTGGCTTGAAAATCATAAACGTCAACCAAACCCAAAACTGAAACAGCATGAACCGACCTACCCATTGGAAATCAATTGTTCCTCTGTTATTAATTTTGTGCTTAATGATGAACACCCAGCCCCTTCAATCTCAAGGATTTGAAGGCTACTATCGCTTCCCGGACTTACATGAGAATACCATTGTATTTACTGCTGAGGGAGATCTATGGAAAGTACCTTTGAGTGGTGGACTAGCTCAGCGACTCACTACTCATCAGGAAGAGGAGATTTATCCCAGTATTTCCCCAGATGGGCAAACTGTAGCCTACTCTGCTAGCTACGAAGGCCCTCTTGAGGTGTATACCATGCCTATTAATGGTGGGCTTCCCACACGCTGGACCTATGAAAGGGAAGGTTCCTATGTAAATACATGGACACCGGATGGGAAACTTATTTATCAGACCATAGCCTATAATGGGGTGCCAGATGAGCAGTTAGTAAGTATAAACCCGGCGACCAAGGAGAAAGAAGTACTTCCCCTTTTCCAGGCAAGTGAATCTAGCTTTGATGAAAGTGGGAAGACCGTGTACTTTGTGCGTCCAGCCTATCATAATAATGTAACTAAGCGCTACAAAGGAGGGACAGCTAGACAAATCTGGAAATACACCCAGGGGTCTGATGAAGCAGTACAGCTGACCAAAGGATATGATGGCGGAAGCCACCACCCACTATGGATAAATGGAAGGGTATATTTCATCACAGACAGGGATGGCGTGATGAACATATGGTCTATGAATGAGGAGGGGGAAGACCTGAAACAGCATACAACTCACACACCCTTTGATGTTAGATATGCCAGTTCTCACGGGAATCATATAGTGTATCAGCTAGGAGCAGATATTTGGCATTATGATATAGAAAAAGGTACCCAGACTAAGGTAGATATTACCCTTATGTCTGACCTGGATCAACTCAGAGAGAAATGGGAACAAAATCCTAAGCGATATATTACCTCAGTTCACCCGGATAAGAAGGGTGATAAGCTGGTGATCACTGCCAGAGGGCGAGTATTTGTAGTGCCAGTTAAGGCTGGGAGATCCATCTCCTTTACTGAGCCTAAAGATGTTAGATATAGAGACGCCATATTCTCTTCTGATGGAAAATCAGTGATAACCCTTTCAGATCAGACGGGAGAATTTGAATTTACCAGCTTCCCGGCCAACGGAACAGGAACAGCTAAAGCACTATCTTCTGATGGAGAAATTCTTCGTTATCAAGGAGTAACTTCGCCAGACGGAAAATGGCTAGCTTATGATGACTTGGCACAGGATTTATACATTCTGAATCTGGAAAGTGGAGAAAGTACTAAGATCTCCACGAATCAGGAAGGCATAGGGAGTTTCTCCTGGTCGCCAGATAGCAAGTGGCTAGCCTTTATGCAGGCCGCCACCAATAGCATGCAACAAATCCATGTGTATGAATTGGATGCTGGATCCTCCTTTCCCCTTACTACCAATCGCGCTAACAGCTCCTCTCCACAATGGAGCCCGGATGGAAAATTTATCTACTTCCTTTCTGACAGAAACTTTCAGTCGTTGGTAGGCTCTCCCTGGGGTACCCGTCAACCTGAACCCTACTTTGATGCTAGTGAGAAGGTGTATCATGTAGCCTTGGAAAAAGGAACTCGCTCTCCCTTTAGAGAGACAGATGAAATATATGAGGAAGAGCAGGAAGCCAAAAAGGAAGAAAAGAAAGAGGATAAGGAAGGCGACGGAAAGAAGGATGATGGAGTGAAGGTGGTAATTGATAAGGAAAATATTCAGGCTAGAATAGCAGAGGTTCCCGTCAAACCGGGTAATTTCTACAGGCTAAGTGTGAATGAGAAAGCATTGTATTTCTTGTCTAGAGAAACAGGCGTGAATGCCAAAACCCACCTCATGGTAGTTTCCATAGGGAATGAGAATATCAAGTCTACCAAGATGCTGAGTGATGTGAGGAATTATGAATTGACAGGGGATAGTAAAAAGATGCTTGTCAGCAAGTCTTCAGAGCTCTACTTGGTAGACGCTGGAACCAAGCCTTTATCTGATATCAGCAAGCAAAAAGTTAAGCTGAATGGTTGGAAATTCTCCATAAATCCACGTGAAGACTGGAAGCAGATTTTCAAGGATGCCTGGAGAATGGAAAGAGACTATTTCTATGATGCAAACATGCACGGAGTAGACTGGGATGGTATGTATGAGAAATACCTACCGCTACTAGATAGGATAACTACACGAGAAGAACTTTCAGATCTGATTGGACGCTTTGTGGGAGAATTATCTGCTCTACATACCAGCGTGAGAGGAGGTGATGAGCGTGATGATCCTAAGGATATTTCCATTGCAAGTTTGGGTGCTACTTTCAAAAGAAATGAAGCAAAGGGAGGGTATGAGATCACCTATATCTATCAGGCGGATCCTGACTATCCACATGAGAAATCTCCTTTGGATGATCCCTACCTTGATGTAGAAGTAGGAGACGTCATTACACACGTAAATGGCAAGTCTGCCCTGGAAAGTGTAGACATAGGAGAACTCATCAGAAATCAGGTAGGGAAGCAGGTGAGAATAGGCTTAGCTAAGGGAGAAGAGAAAAAGGACATCATAGTCAAACCTATGGGTTCCGCTTACCCACTCAGGTATAGAGATTGGGAATATAGTAATCGCAAAGAAGTTGAGTCTAAGAGTGAGGAGCAGATAGGGTACTTGCACCTGAGGGCCATGGGCAGCAGTGACATCAGCCAGTTTTACAGGGAGTTTTATCCTGTGTTTGACAGGCCGGGCCTCATTGTAGATGTACGCTATAACTTTGGAGGAAATATTGACAGCTTCATTTTGGAGAAGCTTATGCGTAAAGCCTGGATGTATTGGAAAGGCAGATCGGGCATTCCATACTGGAACATGCCATATGCCTTCAGAGGCCATATCGTAGTTCTGGTAAATGAGAATACCTATTCAGATGGAGAAGCCTTTGCTGATGGCTTTAAAAAGCTGGAACTGGGAACTACCATAGGTACACGTACTTGGGGCGGAGAGATTTGGTTAAACTCCGCCAACAGACTCACAGATGGTGGGATCGCCAGAGCGCCTATGTTTGGGGTATATGGAGACAATGGAGAATGGCTGATAGAAGGGCATGGCTTTGAGCCGGACATAGTGGTAGATAACCTTCCTCATGAAACCTTTAAGGGAAAGGATGCCCAACTGGAAGCCGCCATAGAGTTCCTCCAAAAGAAGATCAAAGAGGAGCCCAGAGAGGTACCCCCTCCGCCGGCTTATCCCGATAAGTCATTTGACTATAAGAACTAATTCACTAAGGCCCTTCTCCGAAGGGTCTTTTTTGTTGGCGCCTCATATAGTAGGAGAAAAGTAGTCAAACCACCTTCCAGATTCGCTAGATGCGACTTTTTGTGAATAAAGGTCCACGAACCTTAATCCAGGGCCTTGCAGATGATCTGTAAGGCCCTTACTCACTTAAGGCTATGGCTAGAAGGGTTGTGGGCATATCCTCAAGGGGAAACTTTAATCCGGAGAACATCACGGTTGGGAGCGGCATGGCCATAAAACTTCTGAGGGAATTTTCTCATAAGTTGATTATTCTATAGATAAGGGAGTTCTTGTATCCGGCTAACTCAAATCTATGTTAGAAAAATTCAGGAAGAAATTATTGGAAAGTGGTCCCGTTGAGGATGCTTTATGGCAGGAAATTCAACGTCAAGCTAAATTCCTTGAGGTAAAAAAAGGAGAGGAGTTGGTACAGTATTATTCAGTGTCCACAGACTTATTCTTTGTACTTAAGGGGAGTTTTGTGGTATCGCAGATTACGGAACAAGGCGATAGTAAGGCCGTTTGGTTTCACTTTGATGATGTGTTCGAGTATGTAGGGAGTCCGGATAGTCTGTTCTCAGGAGAGTCTACAAAGTATGAGATCAAAGCCCTGGAGGATGGAAAGGTGATTAAGTTTCCAAAGGAAGTAATTGATGTCTGGGTGAAAACCTATCCCTCTTTTAATCAAATTTTCATTGAGACCATTGTCCATGATTTCATCACCATTTATGATGCCCGAAGCAGCTTGCTAACCTATTCTACTTTGGAGTTTCTCCAGTATACACAAGAAAAATTTCCCTTCATTCTAGAAAAATTACCGGCTCATTACATAGCTGACTTTCTGGGAATTACTCCAGAATGGTATAGTAAGCTCAAGAAAAAACTCTCCACTTGAATTAATTCAAGAGCTTTATGGTCCTCATATGATATTTTGGGTTTTCTCAAACATTAACCCAATCTAACAATGAGTAACAAACTTGAATCCCTAAAGGAAAAATTCTCAGAAGCCATAGATACTGCCAAAGAAAAGGTAGGCCAGGTCCATGAAAACGTGAAGGCCTCAGGAGAAGAGCTGAAAGCTACGGTGGACGCCAAGATTGATGAAATAAAAGAGAAAGTATCTGAAGCTCAGGATACTGCTAAATCCAAAAAGGAAGAATTCCTAGCTGAAGTAGAAGCTTTCAAAGCTGATAGGACAGCTTCTAAAGCCTTGAAAAAGGCGGAAAGAGCTGAAGAATATGCTCAAGCCTGTGTGGAAATGGTACTCGTAGCGATGGAAGAAGCAGACTACGCAATCAAGGAAGCGATGATAGCGGCTAAAGAAGCTGACGAATTAGTATAGTTCTAATTTTCCCTTTTTCGAAAAGCGCCTATTTTTTAATGGGCGCTTTTTCTTTGTGAGGACTTTCATTCTCTTTGGCTGATTGTCTGGCTTATGGTTCTTCTGCTTGTTCAACTCACTTCCCTCATTGTTCAATTCCCCTTGATCTCCCCATCATGATTGTTGTTTCTCTCGAATATTTGAGAAAACAAATCATCATGAATAACAGGAAAAGCTTAATTATTGTATTTCTCTCCCTCTTCTCATTTCAACTGCTATCTGCCCAAAATGGAGCAGATGCCATCCTGGGAACATGGGTATCAGATACCAAAGAAGCCAAAGTACAGATCTACCAGGAAGCCGGCGTCTACATGGGAAAAATTGTTTGGCTGAAGGAGCCTAATACCTCAAAAGGAGAACCCAAGACGGATAAAAAAAATCCGAACAAGAGCCTTCGGGACCGGTCTGTAATAGGCATAAACATTCTTCAGAACTTGACTTATGAAAACGGCGAATGGGTGAATGGAAAGCTTTATGTTATTGCGAAAGGAAAAGAACTAGATGTGAAGCTTAGTCTCAAAAATCCAGAGCAGCTAACCCTGAATATCTCTGTGTCGAGATTTTCTACCACCAAGACCTGGACCCGTTCAAAAGAAAGCTAGGTTTTCTCTTCACCTTTTTAAGTCATCATCATGTCTACAAATAGCTTGAAACGAGTATATCTTATCCTTTTTGTTTGTTTACAGGGGTTGTCGTTTGTGGAGGCGCAAGAAAGTGTGGATGCTGACCTCAGTGTGCAGTCGCTGGAGGAAGCCTGGGAATACGCCCACAAGCACAACCCCAATTTACAGCAGTACAGACTCCAGCAGGAAAAGGCCAGAGTCGACTTTAAGGCAGCGAAGGCAGCCAAAAGGCCTCAAATATCCGGGAGCTTTAGCTTGCAGAACAACACCAGTTTAGCGGTAACTCCCTTGCCAGGAGAAATCTTTGGCCAGCCAGGAGAAACAGTAGACGCCCAGTTTGGGCAGGAGTACACCTACAATGCGGGCATCAATATCACCAAAAACCTGATTAACAGACAACTCAGCCTACAGACAAAGATGTCGGGACAAAATGTCCTCCTCATGAGTCAACAGACAGAGGTGTACGAGCAAGCCCTACGTGAACAAGTGGCCCTCTATTACTACACAGCCTTGGTAGCTGAGAAGGGGCTACAGATAAGCCAACGAGATCTTACCATAGCTAACAGCATAGTCAAGATTTCCCAGGAAAAACTTGATGAAGGAACCATAGATCAGCTAGCCCTTAATCAGGCCCTGATTAATGAAAATAATGTGAAACAGAACCTGGTTCAGTATGAATCTCTCTTAGCGCAGTGTCAGCAGGAGTTGGGCAAATTATGGGGACTATCCTCAGGTCTGGAGCTTAGGCTTACAGAGACCATTTCCAGCCAGCTTCCTGAAGTCAAGCTTTACAATGAATTGGCGCCAGATGCTGCCCTTAAACTAAGTGAAACGGAACTGGCACAAGCAGAGATGAGTGTAAAGGCCGAAAGAGCAGCTTATATGCCTACGCTTAGCGTAAACTCATATTATGGCAAACAACAGTTTAGGGACAACTTCGGCCTTTCGACTGAAAGTGGTTCGTGGACAGATTACAGCTATATCAACTTCAGTTTGAATGTACCCATCTTCACGGGTTTTGGGACCAAGAACAGAGTGAAGTCTGCCCAAATAGAATATGACATAGCCTATAAAGAACTGGAGAGCGTGAGGAAGAATACAGAAATAGATGATGCCTTTCTCATAGAAGAATACAGAAGGAGTTGGGCCCAGTTGACAGCCGTTCATAAGAATTACCAACTCTTCAAGGAAAATGCAGATCTCACTCATCAGAAGCATGAGGAAGGATTGGTCAGCCTGGAGGCATCCTTGAAATCTTTTGAAGACTATTTACAGGCAGAGAATAACTACTTGAACTCACTTTCCAATTACTACAGCTATTACGCTGGCATCATTTCAAGAAATCCTTAAGATGAAAACATACATAAATCAACTAACCTTCGTCCTGTGCCTGGCCCTTTTGGCAGGTGGATGCAAACAGGAAGAATCTACTCAGGTAGAACGACGAGATATCATAGACGCCGTTTTTGCTAATGGTCAACTGATTTCTTCAGAAGAATATCTGGTAACAGCAAGAGCTGAATCTTACCTCCTGAATTCATTTGTAGATGAAGGAGATGAAGTTAAGAAAGGGATGCCGCTCTTTGTCTTATCAAACGAGTCTCAGAAAGCCCAACTTTCCAATGCTGAGGCTAACTATATAGACGCCCAGAAGAAGCTTAATGCTGATTCGCCACAAATACGTCAGTTAGAGTTACAGATAGCCCAGGCAAAAACCCAATTGGAAAGTGATCAAAAGAACTTCCAACGATACGAGAAACTCATTACGTCTAAGGCCGTCTCCCAAGTGGAATATGATAAGGCAAAGCTCCAGTATGAGAATGCTCAAAATAACCTCAAGATCCAGCAAGAATCCTTAGATGAACTTCTGAGTAATTCTAGGTTGAACTTGCAGTCAGCACAAACCCAGCTCATTAGGGAAAAGGAAACTAATCAGGATTTCTTTCTTTCCTCCGCCATAGAAGGAAAGGTGCTGAATGTGTACAAAACCAATGGCGACCTGGTCAGAAGGGGAGAGGCGGTAGCTCAGATAGGAGGGGGTGAGATCATTCTCAAGTTATACATAGCTGAGGAGGATGTGAACTACCTTCGTTCAGGACAAGAGATGTTGGTATCCCTTAATACGCAACCTGGTGTGTTACATAAGGCCAGGCTGAGCAAAATCTATCCTTCCTTCGACCTGCAGGAACAGTCATTTGTGATAGAAGGGGTATTTGAGGAGCTACCAGAACAGCTATTCCCTAATACCCAAATCCAGGCTAACATTATCATTAGTGAGAAAAAAGATGCGCTGGTTATTCCTACTGTGTATCTGATAGAAGGAAAGTATATATGCCTGGAAGATGGAAGTAAGCAAGAAGTACAGGTAGGCTTGCAGCAAGGTGGATGGACAGAAGTGATAGAAGGACTGGAAGAAGGTCAGACCATTTGCTTACCCAACATCAACTAGTCATGGCATACAAAACGAACTTAAAAATTGCGAAGTCGCATTTGACTTCCCGACTGAAGCAGACCCTGGTAGCTATGCTGAGTGTCACCTTTGGGATCTCTATGTATGTGTTCATGAATAGCTTTATGTCAGGTGTAAACGATATTCAAAATGACCTGGCATTCAGTACCCTGGCCCATGTTCGTGTGTTCAATGATTTACCAGATGATAACACCAATCTCATGAAACAACTAGCCACAAATGAGCAGTTGGTTCACCTGAGAAACTCTAAGGTCATCCAATACACAGAGGGAGTCAAAAATGCGGATGACATCATCAGTGATATTGAACTTTTTCCTTCAGTGGAAGCGGTTACTCCTCAGGTGAATATGACCGTATTCTACCAAAATGGAGCTACCAGCATAAACGGACAGCTCTCTGGGATAGACCCTATTAGGGAAGAACACCTATTTGGCTTGTCCCAGTACATAGTAGAAGGGAGTTGGGAGGTGATTAACCAACGAACTGATGGGCTGATCATGGGAATAGGCTTGGCAGAAAAGCTTTCCCTGAAGTTGGATGATCAAGTCTTAGTCAAGACAGGTGATGGAGTGAAAAAAACCTTTACCATTCTGGGAATCATAGAAACTTCTATGGGAAGCTTGGACAAAGGGAAGGCCTTCCTGAATATCAGCAGCGCGCGTCAACTGATCAGTGAGAATAGAAGCTATGCGACTGACATCCAGATCAACTTGGAGAATTACAATGAGGCTGAAGAGGTGGCAGCCAGGCTTTCCCAGATTCTTCCTTATGAAGTAGAATCCTGGCAGGCGTCTAACGGGCAATTAGTAGCCGGAAGTATGCTAAGAGATATTATCGCCATGGCTGTTTCCTTGACCATACTGTTGGTGGCAGGCTTTGGGATCTATAACATCATGAACATGACGGTGAACGAGAAGATCCGAGAGATTGCCATCCTGAAAGCCATGGGATTTGAGGGGAGAGATATAGTGGAAATCTTCCTCACCCAGTCAGTCATCATAGGCATCATTGGAGGATTCATAGGGCTGATACTCGGCTACGGGATAGCCATAGGCGTTAACCACATTCCCTTTGAGGTGGCCGGTATGGAAAACCTCCCTATGGCCTATAGACCCAAGGACTATGGTCTGGCCTTCATTTTTGGGCTGATCACCACCTTTATTGCAGGTTATCTGCCCGCCAGCAATGCCTCATCGGTAGATCCGGTAGCCATAATTCGAGGATAAGAAATATGACCCACCATTAAAATGGTGGGCTCAAAGCCGAAAATGGACCGGCTGCTTAAGCAGCCGTAAGCTCCATAGGGCGGATAAATCCACCCCTACATAGGGCCACTTTTTTTCAAGGTCAATCATTGTGTCTCTACCAACATTCAACAACAAAAAAACTATGCAGTACAAACATAAAGCCCTTTCCGTCAATCATCTTACCAAGTACTTCCACGAGCCTCAGACCTTTCAGGTGCTGAAAGACATTAGCTTCGACATAGAGAAAGGAGAATTTCTCTCTGTTATAGGGAAATCAGGTTCTGGTAAATCTACCCTCTTGTATGTCTTATCTACCATGGACACAGATTATGAAGGGGAGTTAACCATAGATGGGGAGACGCTTACCGGTAGGGGACAGAACGAACTGGCAGCTTTTAGAAATAAGCACATAGGCTTTGTCTTCCAGTTTCATTATCTGCTTCCAGAGTTCACCTCTCTGGAGAATGTGATGCTGCCAGCCTTAAAGTTGGGAGCCAAGTCTAAGGAAGAAATTGAACATGATGCCCTGGAAAACCTTGATCTATTAGGTATCAAGGATCAGGCTTTTAAATCTGCCAGCAAACTCTCCGGAGGTCAGCAGCAGCGGGTGGCCATAGCCAGGGCCTTAATCAATGAGCCTTCCATCATCTTGGGGGACGAACCCACGGGTAACCTTGACTCCAAGAATACTCAGATCGTCTTTGAGATATTCCGCGAATTGGCGGAAGAAAGGGGACAAACCATCGTAGCAGTTACGCATGACGATGAGTTTGCTGCCAATAGCGATAGAATCATAGAACTCGCGGATGGAGAAAAAATTAGTGGTTAAAGCGAGTTCATTCACACAGAATGTGAGTATGTACTCCCGGTGGACCTATAGGGTTTGTCGGGAATTTTTCCTTTTCCATCATCCAAGCCTTACAATTAAACCCAATATCATTCAGCATGAATTACTTACGTCAACTTTTTCTAGCAAACGTTATTCTCTTTAGCTATACGTATGCGCAAGTACCCGAAACCAAGGCAGTTTCCTTAGATGCAGCTAACCTGGGGTCAAAAGAATTCTTGCCTGCTTTTAGCCTGGTTTTGAAAACGCAGTACCCCATCCAACACGCCATCGGGCTGGAGTTTGGGACGCCGGGTTTGATGACGGGCTATATTGGCTTTGGGCAATTCTCACGTCATTATGTGATCACAGCTTTGGAAGCCCTCCCTTCCAACAATGAGAATCAGGAAGCCCGAAAACGCCTCATACAGGATAAGTTGAGAAATGGGTTTGTATTTGAATTGGGGACGCATTATCACATTCTTAAGCGGAAAGGCCTATATGCTGGCATTAACCTTCAATTCCAGCGATTCTCTATGCGGGCCACACCTCAGGAGCTGGTAGAGGAATATGATTTTGGAGATACGCAAGGACTGGGAGAGGAATTACAAGATGCCCTTGAGGGGAATGAGTTCTTACAGTATTTCTATGAAGATACTCAAGTGAAAGCCGTGGTAAATCCTGTTCAGTTAGGCATCACGCTGGGGAAAAGATTTCAGTTTAGGAAGAGCCCTAAGCTCAGTTTGAGTGCAGAGCTTTCTTACCAGTTGAACCTGGCTAGTAGGTCCAAGCTGGAATCTGACGATTTTCTGGGCCAGATCATTCTCACAAACTTTGTATCCCCCATTCTGGATGAAGGAACAGAGGATTCTTTCGGCTCATTCAACCTTCCCTCCCTAAGCATCAGACTCAACTATATGCTTGGTGATTATGTGTATAAGAGAAAGCCGAAGAAATAAGATCTTCTTTAGGTCAATGTCCCTATCAGAAACTCATGCAGGTGATGGTAAGTGTTTACGCCTGCATATCCTGCAATGCTCAGAACAGCTATGGCTAGACCACAGGACAAATACCAGAGAGAGTTGAACCCATACTTTTTGTCGATGGAATTCAGGGTAACTCTCATCATTCTACCAGTCATGAAAATCTGGTAAAGGACAAGTATACCTGCTGCCACCAGCATGCCTATCATGGAAGAAAATGTATATACAGAAAGTAAGTCCAGGGTGAGAATAGAAATGATAGAACTCGACACAATCATAAATTACTAGAACAGCCTCTGATTAACAATACATTCTCAAGCTAACATATTACATGCTTGCGGGAATGAGTATTAGATAAAGGTCCAGTTTTGGGGGATGAAGAGAGGAATTTACTCCTCCAGGTATTTCTGGTCAATATACTTCAAGGCAGAGTCCACAGGCTTTCCTGCTGCCCGCCAAAAATCCTGGTAGTAGAGGATTTGTTCTTCCAGTTTGATGTCCTCTCCTTTGAGTTTGCGCTGGTAACTCTGGAGAATGATGCTAGCCATATCATCATGATGGAGTATGCCTCGCTGGTACAGTCTCTGGGGGAGTTTTCCATCTCCTCTCAAGCCCCATTCCTGGACCAGATACCTACCGAGGCCATTTCGGACAGAAGCATTCAGTCTGGACTCAGGTAAACAAAGGAGCCAGTCTTTCATGAAGGGGTTCATCATGGTATCCAGAGAAATCATAGTAGCCTCAAAGTTTAGTGGATACGCCTTGTAGGAGTTGAATACCATGGCCCTGTTTTGCTGCATCACCTTAAAGAGGCTATCACACTCGGTCATTTTGAGAGAGTCAGCTTGGACCTGGCTTAGGCCGCCATATTGAGAATTGGAACCACAGGCAGCCAAAAAGAAGATACATGCTGCCAACAAACAGAAATGAGTAGTCCTGATCATGTCCAAAACTAATGACTATCCCATCGCACAGCAAAAAATCCAATAAAATTTTGCCTTTTAGGATTAAAAATCCGCTTCTACGGCAAGTTCCTCTATTAATAGTATCTCTGCCAGAGAATACCATGAAGTTTCATTTATCTGGTAAGAAACCTCCATTTCCGGAAAAGGCATTTCCTCTTCCGGCTTAAGAATGAAAACTTCCCCTATAAATCGTTCGAAAGAATTTTTGTCCTTATAGGATTTTATGAGGACCGGCTTTCTCAGAATCAATTCTTCCACCCTACTTTTGGTTTCCTGGCCTTTTGCTTTTTCCTCCTCTGTACCCCTTCTAATCTCAGGGG
>JBCBKZ010000800.1:0-2794 GCA_038520955.1 Bacteroidota bacterium
TCTGAATCTTTCTTTTTGGTTAGCAGCTCTTTTAGCTCAATTGCAGTTAAGCCCTTGAGTTGTTTAGCTTGTTCGAGTTGCTCTATCCTTTCCAGATAAGTAGCCTTTTGGTTGAGAAGCTGTTGGTTGATTCGGCTGACAGAGAGAGTACCTCTATGAGTTTTCCTAACTTGCCTTCTTTTGGAATCCCAGTCTTTCTCTAACACCCTAAATCCAGATGGGATCACTGTGGTTTTCCGAAAGTGTCCAAGCCTATACACAATCATAAAGGTACCATCCTGGCCCTTTCGGCGTTTCTCAAGGGATATGGAAATATGCGTACTCATCTAAGGCAAGATACAAAAAATGCGCACACCATGCGCACGCAAATCCTGATTTCCTATACCTTGATATGATACGATAAATTCAAAATACTATTGATAATCAAGTATTTATGATTCATATAAATACATATTAAACCAATATTTATCTGCCTTACAAGCAGGGGGGCACAGGTTCGAGTCCTGTAACTCCCACTCTGAAAATCAAGCACTTACAACAGTTTTGTTGTAAGTGCTTTTTCATTTGCACAGGATTTGCACAAGAATACCTTAAGGATTATTCTTCCTAAGAGAAGTTACTGTTTAATAAATCGGTCCCACCTACGATTTCCTTCACTCACTAATTCAATTATATAAATTCCTTCCGCCAGAGAAGAAACGTCAAGCTGATTACCATCTAATGGTAGCTCTACCCGTTTTCCTTCAATACTAATTATTGAGATACTAGATTCCGGGGAGATATCATTCACTGTTAAGGTACTGGAAACGGGATTAGGGAAAGAAAGAATATCTTGATTATTCGCTGGGGGGAGGCTTACTGCTGCAAAAAGACTATCTGGTAAGTTGTCCGGCTCACATACTTTCTGGGTATATACGTCTTCCTTGCTTCCCAATGAGTATCCTTTAAATGAAACTAGCCTACATGCTGTCTCAGTGGAAGTAACATCTATTTGATTTCCATTCTCAGCGGGATAGACGCGGGAAGAAAAGGAGATCAAATTATCAACGAAAACTTCAAGGGTTGAACGGTCAAGAAAGACTCTCACATTGGCTGTATTATCAGGATTGAATAGGTAGGATGAAGATCTGATATCTTCTACCGTGAAGAATGGGGAAGATTGGCGTCTGTCTAAGGTTATAAGACTGTTTTCCTTATCCAAAACAATTTTGACACTCTCGCCAGTTCCAGGATTTTTAAATACTTCTAATTCAATTCTTTGGGACTCCAGAAAATCCACCTTAAATACTAACTCTGCCTGAGTTGATTGAAACTGAGGGAGATTAGCTGTTGTTCCAGGGGAAATAAGCTGATCTGAAATGATGACACTATCTTCTCTCAGCCTGCACAAATTAGGATGAGGAATAACCCCTAGCGTCCGTCCATCACTTAGTAGTCTTATTACTCTAGGAATGCTAAAGGTTTGTCTCCAACCTGCCTGAATTTGTAACTGGACATTCCTGTCCTCGGGAATAATTCCTATATATGTCCACCTTCCCTCTTCATCCTGGCCAAAGGCAGGTGCGAGCAAATTTTCCGAAATCAGCTCAAGTGTTTTCCCAATTTGGAAATGAGGCACAAAGCGTTCATTCTCAAAGGTTCCTGTCCAATAAATGGAGTTGGCTGGCTGTCCTTCAAATAAAGGAGTAACCTGAATTAGGTAGGTATCTTCTCCAATGGGAAATACAGTAGGCATTTCCCAGAAAAATCCATTTTGTTCTGCAAAAGAACTTTCCCAGATAGGAGGAATTGGAATCCAGTTCTCCAGGTCAGTGGATTTGTAGCTCATGAGAATTCCCCCTTCATTATTTACTCTACCAGAACCAACGACCATATAGTAGGTGCCATCTACTTCAAACAAGTATGGATCCCTAAAATCCAAATTGGGAATATCTCCTGGTGCTCCCGCTATCAGAGGATTTGCCAGGTCTTTCTGCCATGTAATCAGCGAGTCATCTAATGGGGAGGCACTCCCGATACCTGCCTTCACTCCATCTACCCCTGTGTAGAAAATTTTCCAATTCCCATCCTTGTCCTTCAGAGTAGTTCCTGACCATACTCCAAAGTCATCAAAGCCTTCTGATGGAGCCAACGCCATGGGCTCTTCTGTCCAACTAACCAAATCCGGGCTACTTACATGCCCCCAATGCATAAAATATAGGTAGGGGCCGTTAGGATTCTTCTGGAAGAACATGTGATACTTCCCTTTGTGATAGCTTAACCCATAGCTTTCATTGGTCCAGGCTGTATTGGGCATAGGATGATACTGAGGCCTAAGATAATCCCCTTGATGCCTCACAGTTGGATCTATAGGGATAGGAACCTCTTTGATCGTAGCTGACTGATAATGAGCCAGAATAGTGTCTTCAGAAAGAAGATCTGCATAAACGTTCAATTCATCTATGGTCCCATTTAAGGTATTAAGGGAGAAGCCAGCAAATTCCTCATCGGCTGCACTTTGTGCTATCCATATATTTTCTCCGCCAGAGTTAAGCTTTAAGTTTTCCTGAAAGGGAAGTAAGGCCCAGATTTCTCCATCTACATAGATTTGGGCTAACCCTGCCTTGCTATTAACAGTTGCAACTATATGATGCCATTGATATTTTGAAAGTTGTCTTTCTGAAGTAATTAACCTTTGAACACCATCAGCTACAAAGGTAAATCTTACATTCCCAAAAGGACTTATTAGGGATAGAAGAAATTCCTTTTACCGTATAGTCCTCACTCGCAATAGCATTGCTGATGAGCGTCCCTT
>JBCBKZ010000801.1:0-2778 GCA_038520955.1 Bacteroidota bacterium
CATCATTAGAGGTTACCTTTTGGATGAGTTCTAGCGCTTTTTCTCCCCTCACAATAAATTCTCCCATATGAGACACATCAAACATCCCCACCTGATTACGTACCAGAAGGTGTTCTTCTTTATCGCCCCCGTAACGGACGGGCATATCATATCCAGCAAATGAAATTAGTTTGGCACCATGGGCTTCATGCCAGGGGTAAAGGACTGTCTGCTTACTCATAAGGAAAGGTTTCTTTTCTCAACATGCGAAGGTAAGGATAGTTTTGAAGGATTGAAGAGGAGAATGTTGGATGATTGAATTTTGAATGTTGGATGATGGAAAGTGGAAGATTGAAAATGGAATGTTGGAAGGTGGAAGGTGGAAGGTGGAAAGTGAGAATGTTGGATGATTGAATGAGAGAATTTTGAATGACTGATTTTTGAATGAGAGAATGAGGGCAGTTTTAGTAAAGACTTCTCTTTGCGGCTTAGCGACTTTGCGTGAAAATAGTAACTGCTACAACCTCTTTTTCGTAGATCTACTCCAGAACTAACATTTTCTGTATTTTCCCGAATGGACCTTTTTCAAACTCAGAGCTATGCCGCTCCTTTGGCAGAACGTGTGAGGCCACATCAACTAGAACAGGTAATAGGCCAAAAACATCTGTTGGCAGAAGGTACCCCTTTCATGCACTTCATCAAGAGCAAAAAGATTCCTTCCATGATCTTTTGGGGTCCTCCAGGCGTAGGGAAAACTACCCTGGCCCAAATCATTTCTCAGGAAGTAGACAGACCCTTTAAGCAGCTAAGCGCTATACAGTCTGGCGTGAAGGACATACGCGAGGTGATACGCTTTGCGAAAGGAAGACCCGGCACAGTCCTTTTCATAGATGAGATCCACCGTTTCAATAAGTCTCAGCAGGATGCACTCCTAGGAGCTGTAGAAAAAGGTCTGATTACCCTCATAGGGGCTACTACTGAGAACCCCTCGTTTGAAGTAAACGCCGCCCTCCTTTCCCGTATGCAGGTATTTACCCTAAAACCTCTGAGCATAGAGGAAACGAAAGACCTCCTCACCTATGCCCTAAAGACAGATGAATCCCTCTCTCAACAAGATATACAGCTTAAGGAGATAGAAGCTATCTACAGGCTTGCGGGAGGAGATGCCCGTAAAAGCCTGACCCTACTAGAGATATTAGTTAATTCTCAGGAAGAAGAACCCATACTGGTAACGGATGAAGCCATCATGGCTGCTGCGCAGGAGCACATAGCGCTGTACGATAAGGGAGGAGAACTACACTACGACCTCATCTCTGCCTTCATCAAATCTGTCAGAGGAGGAGATCCCGATGCGGCTGTCTACTACCTGGCCAGAATGCTGGATGGAGGGGAAGACATTAAGTTCATTGCACGTAGGTTGATCATTCTCGCTTCTGAGGACATAGGAAACGCCAATCCCAATGCGCTCCTACTAGCCAATGCCTGCTTCCAATCTATCAATGTGATAGGCATGCCGGAAGCCAGGATTTTGCTTTCCCAAACCACAACCTATCTGGCCACCAGTGAAAAAAGTAATGCTGCTTATCAAGCCATCAATGAGGCTATGCGCTTTGTAAAAGAAGAAATTCCTCATCCCGTGCCCTTACACTTGAGAAATGCCCCCACTCAAATGATGAAGAATATGGGCTATGGCGGGAACTACAAATATTCTCACGACTATGAAGGCCAGGAAGGAAATCAGACTTATCTACCGGAAGAGATTAAAGATAAACGCTTCTACAAGCCTAAGCCAGCAGGAGTTGAAAAGAAAATCCGCCAGTTTCTGTCAGAAAAGTGGGACAGAAAATGACGGAAATAAATCATCGTCTTGGCGGTGGGCTAAAGCGAATGGACTGTGGCGTCAGCCGCCATCTCCTATTATTAGGTGCACAATAGATCAGGGTCGACCCTCTAGCAATTCCCTACAAGCCCACCGGGATGACGGGTATTTTTTTATTCGTTTAGCGTCCAGTCGTAATCCTTATAGGAGAGTTTAGCTGAAGTACTTAGTTTTTTGCTGGTATAGGCATTGATGAAGGCTACTACCCCACCCTTACTGCTGAAATCATCCTTGTACCAATCAAAGATGGACGATAGTTGAGCGGAACCTCCATTCAGACTATTGTGAGCACTATTATTCACATAAGAACGCGTCTGTGCGTTTAACTGGCTATCCAACTTGGACGCAGTGTAGGCTTCATTCAAAAGCTTGGGACAAGAAGCCGAAGCACAGTTCACTGCGAAGTGAATGCGAGGATCCTTAAATACAGGCCTGATGATCTGATGCTCTATCTCATTCAGGCTATAAGACTTCCCTGCCAGTTTGAAGAACTTCGTATCCCACGGCTTATTCAAGTTGGTGATACTCTTTAGGGGATAATTATCCAGGATGAGCTTTACGGTAAATGCATTATAAGCATTAATCCAGTAGGCTAGCTTTTCATTTCTGCTCCAGGAAGAGGCTGGAGTTTCTGCTGCCAACGCATCCAGGTATCCCTGAAATTTAGCCTTCTCCTGAATGAAGCCTTTATAGTTTACCTTCCCGGAAGCAGTTACGTATTTACTGACCAGCTCATTCCAGGCGGTATGAGATACTTTTGTGGGTTGAGGACTCTCCGCAAAGGAGGTAAAAGAGAGCCCGAGGAAGAATATGATGAATAAGATTTGGTTCTTCATTGCTATAATTTTCTGTAAAGAAAACAGATCCCTACCAGTTTATCGGTCTTTTTACTGACCTAAGAGAACAAACCTCATACCTTT
>JBCBKZ010000802.1:0-2770 GCA_038520955.1 Bacteroidota bacterium
CTATCCATATTTGGTTATCAGAAGCAGTAAGCAATGCTTGCACAGATAGATTTGATGATAGACCTTTAATTACAGGGTGATCCACCATGACAGAATCCTTCTGAGGGTCAATGATGACGAGCCCCTGGTCCTGAGTACCTATCCAGATCAGGCTGTCCTCACTTTGCGTGATGGAAAGAATCTGTTTACTGAGTTGAGGAACATCCTGCCCCCAATGTGAGAAGGTACGACCGTTAAATTGATATAAGCCTTGATTGGTTCCCAGCCAGAAAAAGCCGTTGATATCCTCATATATACAAGCCACAAAATCGCTTTCCAGTCCCTGCTTTTTATCAAAATTGAGAAAGCTTTTTCCGTCATATCTACTAAGGCCCCTTTGCGTACCGAACCATAGGAAACCTCTGTTGTCCTGGACAATGCTCCTTACCTGAGACTGTATGAGGCCCTCTGTGGTAGTAAAAGAAGAGATGTTATATACCTGTGAAAATAGGAGATGAGGGAGAAGGCCTGTGAATAGCAGGATCATAAGAGGCCTAAGAAAAGTAAGTCGAGGAAACGTCATATGAAGTACCGAAAAGGCTTATATCCTCTAACTTACGAAAAAGGTGCCATTTGGGTCTTTCTTGGAGTATGAGTCTTTCCCATTAGATATCATAATGCTAGGCTCGTGGCGTATGGTTTGAAGGGGCAGCCGGGATCTCTTTTGGAAAGCTGAGACCCCGGCTGACTCGCTTTCCATCCCAGTAGCCCACCGGGGTGATATAGGTTTAGCCGTTTATGAGTTACCCCAAAATAAGACCTCATGAGTTAAGTCTTGCCACTTAGGATTGAAGTTCGAAATCAAATCCACTTTCCATGATCTATGCCATCTTTTGAGTTGTTTTTCTCTGTGAACAGCGTCTTGAATCCATTCGAAACCCTCAAAGTAAACTAACTGCTTGAGCTTATATTTACTAGTGAACAACGAACCCTGGCCTTGCGAATGTTCTTCTATTCTACGTGGAAGATTTTGAGTAACACCTACATAAAATACTGTTCTTCTCGAATTGGTTAAGATATAGACATGAGCATGGTACTGAAGTAATTCATCTATGGTAAAAGACATATGGAATTAGAATGAAAGACTATTTCTTCATAAACTATACTGTATCTATCATCCCGGTGTGCTTGTGGCGTATGGACTGAAGGGTCAGCCGGGATCTCTCGTGGAAAGCTGGGACCCCGGCTGACTCGCTTTCCATTCCATTAGCCCACCGGGGTGATAAACTATTATTACTTGTAAGCCTTACCTAAAACGTATGTACCTCCTTGGGATGGCGCTTCACGTATGTGCGGATGATACGGTGGACGTCGGGGCTTTCTTCCTTGAAGGGGATGTTTTCCACTAATTCAGCTGGGGAGAGGCTCAGCATCTCTTCATCTACGTAGGTGTATCCCTGGTAAACGCCTTCTTTTACGCAAACTATGCTTCTTTCCTGGTAGTTACGGCCCTCTGCGATGATGAGGAAATTAATGTGTTGAGTCTTGCCATAGTTCATTTGAGAGATGGCTTCCCTCACTCTCTCATTATAGCTTTCAGGTTCTTCCTCTCCTACACATGCGCCCTGACAGAGATGGAGTTGGTAATGGAAACAACGGCCGCTTCCTTTCTCTAGTCCGCACAATTTCAGACAGAGCTCTTGCTTATTGACCCTGCTTTGTAGCGCGCCTTCTGCCTGACCGGCAGTGGGAAAGTAAGCTACCGGGTTTTCTGAGTGGTCTTCCAGTTTTCCGGCAAAAAGCTCTATATATCCCTCCGCATTGACCGAGGAGAATATGCCGGCCGTAAATTCTTTCCGCCTCTGAGCTCGGTTAAAAGTAGGCTGAAGGGCTTTAATATCTTCATTCTCCCTAAGTAGCGCCATGATCTCACTTCCCGTTAGCTCAAAGCTGATATCGTGTATTCTCTCCAGCATCCTCATACTTCTCTTTGTCAGGTAAGCCGACTGGAAGTGTTGCATGATGCGCTTTCGGATGTTATTACTCTTGCCTGTATAGATGACCTGCCCATCCTTATCATGGAAATAATAAACGCCGATTTCTTCGGGGAGGCTTTTGAATACGTCAGGATGAAGATGAGGAGGGAGTTTGGCCAGTTTGAGTTCGGCAGAAATAGCCTCATCAAAGGTATCACTAGCTTCATTCAGAAGTCTTTTGAGCAACTCCAGGGTAGCAGCGGCATCACCAGCAGCTCTATGTCTATTCTCAATGGTGATCCCCAGATTTTTACACAGCTTACCTAAGCTATAAGAGGGAAAGCCCGGAATCAGTTTTTTACTGAGCTTGACGGTACAGAGTTGTTTGCGTGAGAAAGTATAACCGAGCTGCCTAAATTCTTTTTGTATGAAGCTGTAGTCAAAACGCACATTGTGAGCTACAAAAATGCTGCCCTCAGTGATCTGTACGATTTGTTTGGCAACTTCATAGAACTTGGGTGCATGGGCCACCATATCATTGGTGATGCCGGTAATGCGGGTGATTTCTTCTGGAATATGTCTACCGGGATTGATCAAAGATTCAAACTGATCTATCAGTTGTTCTCCATCAAACTTGAATATGGCAATTTCCGTTATCCGATCTCTTTTAGGATCTCCACCAGTGGTCTCTATGTCTATGATGGAATAGACCGGCATGGGCTGAACTTAAATTAAAAAATGGAGAATTAAATTCCCAACAAAAAACTAAAAATCATAGGAAAGAAAAATAAATAAGGGTTTTTGATAAAAAAAAA
>JBCBKZ010000803.1:0-2758 GCA_038520955.1 Bacteroidota bacterium
TGGTTTAAGAATTGACCAACTTAGGGATAGTTCCCTGGTTCAGTCTAATCCTTTTTTCCAGCGTATTTCTCCCAATAATTCTAATACCTACTTACAAGAGGTTCTAAACATAGAAGCTGACTTATGTCTGGTATGGTTAGGAAGTCAACAAATACTGCAATTCAGTTCCATAAACCGGTTTGGCATAGATCAGGATTTCGATCCAGATGAATTTCGACTTGCCTATATGACCTTACTGGATTCTATGCTCTCAAATAGTTCTTCTTCCATTCTTGTGGCAAATATTCCTCCCATATTATCTTTTCCTTATTTCAATAGTATTCCTTCCTCTTACATTCAGGAAGAGAATTGTGAGACTACTACACTTCCTATTTATATCACTACCCTGACAGTAGATGGCGAAAAGCTCATTAGAGTAGCCACAGAGAAAGACCGAATTCTTCTACCAGCATTGAATGAAATTGGGAAAGAGGAGAATGGAGTAAGAGTAGGTCTTAGCGCTGATAGTCCATTGCCTGACAGCTGGGTAATGGATGAGACAGAGTTCAGCATCCTCCAAAATAGAATTAATGTGATGAATTCCATTATTTCTGCTATGGTGTCCGAACTTAATGCTGACTTTAACAGACAGCGATTGTTTCAGGTAGATATGTCGTCGGCATTTGAAGCGCTAGAAGAAGGAATAACGGAAGATGGGATTGAGCTGAACAACCAATACATCAATGGGGGCGTTTTCAGTCTGGACGGACTTTACCTTACCCCCAGAGGGAATGCCTATGTAGCCAACGTATTTATAGCGTATATAAACCGTGTATTTGCAGCTAGTATCCCCCTTATTTCACTGGCAGACTACCCTGCTGTGTTTTTTCCCTAAGATATCGGAGCATTTCCAGGGTTTGAAAAATGAGCGAATGTTTCCCATCATTGTAAATGGTGAATGAGGCCCGTCTGATTTTCTCAGTCTCAGGCCATTGCTTGTCCATTCTAGCCAAAACCTGCTCTCGGACAGTCTCATCTCTGCTTAGGACACGCTGTAGTCTCACAGATTTAGGTGCGTAAACGGTCACCACTTCCTGTGTCCCTTTAGCGGCTCCCGATTCATATAAGATGGCTGCCTCTTTAAAAAGCAGCCCGTCTGGTGTTTGTTCCCTATTCTGCTGAATCCAATTCAGAAAATCAGCTCCTGTAGCTGGATGCACAATGCCGTTCAGTTTCTTGAGTAAGTCAGGCTTGTCAAATACAAATGAACCTAACCAGGTTCTGTTTAGCTCCCCACTTTCCAGATAGACCTTTTCTCCAAAAACGTCAATCAATGCCTTCTTAACCACAGGATTCTCATTCATGAGGCGTTTGGCGGCAGTATCAGCATAATAGACAGGATACCCCAGGCTCTCCAGAATACGAGCTACAGTGGACTTGCCACTCCCTATACCTCCTGTTAATCCAATGATGTAATTCATGTGCTAGGATTGTATTCTGGAAACTACATAAGACATCTGGTAAGGCTCCACCCGGATCACCTTCACATATTCCGGTAAATAGGAGACATCAGGTATGAAGTAAGGTATTCTTGTATCCAGGGAATCATAAGGAATTTTCCATACATAAGAAGTCTCTTCCAGTTCTTTAAAATTTTCCAGAGGGACCAGACAGATTACCTTGATGGAATTGGCCTGAAGATTAACATAGGTATTAGCAGGGTTACCCTCTACCATGACTGGTATTTCTATCTGCTTCTCAGTGTAGCGCTTAGGTTGAACAAAGAGGGTAGCGGCTTTAGGACTTACTGAGACTTTACTTATAGTGTCCTCTATGGGGATAGTCAACTCTGATACACCTGACCCCAGTTTAGGGGTCTCCATTTCTGATGTAAACCATTGATGGATAGTATCCAGTTGGACACTACTTCCGATGATTTCCACGCTGTCTGGGAATAAGACCGGCGTACTTTCGAGCTGAAAGGAAGATCTAAGATTCACCTCCACCCGGGACATTAGGGGGACCTTTTTGGAAACCTTTTGATTGTAGGTCACATATACATCACCTGGGTATACCTCCTGTATATTTATCCCGGCAGAAATCATGGACCTCAAAGCCATCTGAAGGCTGAGCCCATAAACATGCCCATTTTCATCGAAGTTCTCCCAGGGAACTGAGAGACTATCATCCTTGATCCGAATATTCTCAAAGATCAGGTCGGTACCAGCTCCCCCAAGATTTACTTCTAACTCAGGAGTGGAAATAGCCTCTACTTGTATGCCTTGAGGGACATCTGCCAGTTTTATGGGGAGGGTGAACTGGGTGCTATACGTCTGGCTGAGGGTAACCAGTATCCACAGAATGACCGCCAGGAAGAAAGAAAAAAGACCAGCTACTATCTGGCTCCGTCCTTTCAGGGAGACAGTCAGTAGCTTGGTCATCAAATTTCGGATCCATTTACCCAAATCCTATTTCTTTTGCTCTACAACCTGATCTGCTGGCGCGCGTAAGGCTGTCTTATCAAATTTTACTTTTACATTTTCATCCACCTGAATAACAGCAGTCAGGTCATCCAGCCTAATGATTTTACCGTACATCCCTCCTATGGTCATCACCTGATCTCCTTTCTTCAGGGCTTCCCGGAAGTTCTTCTCTTCTTTTGCCTTCTTCTGCTGAGGTCTAATGAGGAAAAGATAAAAAATAGCCAGTATCCCTATGAAAAATAGCATCTGAATGTATCCAGCACTCGCTGCATCCTCTGCCCCGGCTTGTAATAAGG
>JBCBKZ010000804.1:0-2753 GCA_038520955.1 Bacteroidota bacterium
ACCAGTTAACAAACCAATAAATACCCAGGTAGTACTCATAGGTAGATTAGACCATTCTTTAAATACCAGTAAAACGATTCCATAGATAAAGTCCACTATGGTAGCAGCTCTGATATCAGCCGTATTAGTTTTTGTATTGACTATTTTCTGGATGGCGCCCCCACTTATGTAGAAAATGTATCCAAGAAGCCCTAAGACCAAACCCAGAGACAGTAGCATCTCTGTTGCTGAAAGCTGGCGTGGGAGGAATACATAAATATTGGCCAGATCCTGAATCAGCCACTGAGACCATAAGAAGCCCGTAGACAACCACTGTAATCCTATCCATACGGGATTAGGAGCTTCATCAGCCGTATCAATGAAACGCTTTTCTACACTTCTGGCAATAATAGCATAGATAACAGCTGCTGCCCCAAAAGCCACTGCATAACCCGTAACGGACTTCAGGATCACCTGACCCATCACTTTGCCTGATCCAAAAATACTTAGAATGAGGAAGGTAGTACTTACTGGGATCCCTATTCTGGTGATAAGTAATAGCACTATGGGAGGAATGATATACCACCAGGCAAAATTCTCAGGTAGAGGGAACTTTTCCAGACGCCCATAAGCCATATCCCCTCCATTAGCGTACCACCCATAAATCATCACTGCTGCCAGGATGGAGCCTGAAAATCCCCACAACACGTACCAGGGTCTGTTAGAGTTAGAGGTTAAGAAGGTCCCCAGAGTTTGGATAACGTCATTTCCAACTACTGAGTAGGCTGCCAGAATGAATCCGGCAATCATAAACGCCATTGTGATGTCCATAAACGGTATTAAGTGTGTGGTCAAAGAGATTCAAAAGCTGTATCTAATTCAAATGTTAAGTTAAAATTTAATAATTACGTAACAATTCCTATATCCCCATAGTAGTTAAAGACGTTTCCATTCATCCTGATACCAGGTTTTTTCAATAAATGTCTCTGATTATGCGATTTCAGAATTTAACATATCCTATCTTTTCACTGTTTATAGGCATGGTACTCTTTGCCTGTGGACAATCACCAACAGAACCAACTAATACTATGAGTGCAATAGATGATTTACAAGCAGAAGGAAAATCGGTTGCCACCTTCGGAAATGGATGCTTCTGGTGTACGGAAGCAGTATTTCTGGAACTAACAGGGGTAGTAGCAGTAGAATCCGGTTATGCTGGAGGACACGTAAATAATCCTACCTATAAAGAAGTTTGTACAGGAACTACCGGTCATGCAGAGGTAATCAGGATTGCTTATGATCCTGCCCAGATAACCTACGCTGAGATTCTGGAAGTATTCTTCAGTACTCATGACCCTACTACCCTGAACAGACAGGGGAATGATGTGGGGCCTCAGTACAGATCAGTCATCTTTTACTATAATGATGAGCAGAAGGTACAAGCTGAAGCTGCCAAGCAGGCTGCGGATGAGTCCGGAGAATGGAGCAGTCCTATAGTAACGGAGATCAGTCCTATTAGCAATTATTCTACAGCTGAAGACTACCACCAAAACTATTATGCGGGGAATTCTGCACAGCCTTACTGTGCCTTTGTGATCAGACCTAAGCTGGATAAGTTCCGCAAGAAGTTCAAAGAAAAGCTGAAAGCGACCGCTAAGTAGCATTCTTTCAAAAAGAAGTAGAGCGGGCACCCTTAGTAGGATGTCCGCTCTTTCATTTGATAGATTCAACCCAAATACGTATTACTATATACTGTATTATCAGAAAAAGGGTTGTTTGCTCAATAAACTTTTATGTCTTCCTCATTACTCCCGTTGTCCTCTGGGAGGAGGAAATGGCCTGTCTCCTTTTCCTCGCTTGCGTCTTTTCCCTGGCCCGGGTCTGTTCTTTTTTACCTGATCCATTTGCTCTTCAGTGAGAATAGATTCAAGATCCTGAAAAAGGGAGTCTACATTTCCTCTGAAAGCCATTCTAAGAGTCTTCATTTTTTCAAAGTGCTCCTCCAGAATAGGAGATAGTTGTTCATCCTGGTCGGCTGTCAACTCCACTCCTCTCAATAGGCGTCCCCTAAATTCTCTTTCGATTTGTTTCTCCGTCACATTATCAATGTGGCGTTTGATCATCATTCTCTGAGTAAGAACGCCCATAATGAACCCTATCATGAGGGTGATGAAAATGATGAAATATGGTTTAAATTTTTCCATAATTTTTAGCTGTGAACCAGTGAAGCCAACCAAAGATCTGCTAATTCTATTTCAGAAGAGCCTGTAAGTAGATTCCATCCCACTTCCTGTTCCTGAAAAAGCAGGCTAATTAATAAGATCAGACATACGCCCAGGCAGGGAATAGCCAATCTTGAAAAGGCCGGAGTCAAGGAAGGTAATCCTACGGATACTCCTTTCTCTTCCCTGAGTCCGTTTATCTTATTCATTACTCTGGCACTGAAAAAAGAGCGGAAACTATGTTCCTGTCCACCCAAAGCATTTCTGAAGGCCAGGAGTTTTTCCCTTTCCTCGTTTAGTTCCGGAAACTCTCTTAGCCCCTCTTCCAGTTTCTGTAGATCCTGGGGAGATAAAGGTTCGTCCAGAGAACGAATCATGAGACGTCTGAAATGATCTATATTTCCCATCCTTTTAGCGTTTCTTTCAATTTTTTCTGTGCCCTGGCCAGCCTTGAAAGGACGGTACCAGAGGGGATTTGTAAAATTTCCGCAGTTTCTTGAGTACTATACCCATCTATAAACCTCAGCACTAAAACTGGAAGAGGGGCTAAGA
>JBCBKZ010000805.1:0-2751 GCA_038520955.1 Bacteroidota bacterium
GGGTCCCATCAGGAGAAGTGATACAAGTATTTCCCTGGGAGATCATGATGATCCCCATATGCGTGAAATCGTAAATGCAGGACACCATTGTGCTGTTCTGTTTACAGAAGCTGCCCCAGGCATGGAGATGCAAGCCAGAAGACTCACTCCTGCCCAACTCATGAATGCGCGTATTCCCAACCGCCAGAAACCAGGAGAATTTTTCCAGGTAGTAGGAGGATATTATCTGGAGAAAGAAATAGACATGAGTGGGAATAAACCTAAAGTTGTTTCCTGCCATTCTTCCAGACTTTTTGGTTGTGTCTCCGGTTTTCCTGCATACTTCGGGATTAAGGATGGAGGAAGCGTCTTCCTGAATGAAGAATTTCAGCTAACCCAGAAAAAGTTTCACAAGAAATATCTGGATGAATTAAAAAGAGGAATAGAGGGCTGGACCCTCATAGTTACTCCTGCAGGTGATGGAAGAGGAGAATTTCCACTCAGTGGGGAGCCCATCACCTTTTTTAGCTGCCCGGAATCGCCCCTGGTAACAGTAGAAGAATTAAAGAAAGAAGGCACTTCCGTAACCTACCAATTGGGTATTCAGCTTAGTTGTGGCAGTCCTTCTTCCATAGAATGGGACTTTGGAGATGGAAATAAAGTCTCAGGAGGAAGTAGTGTCACCCATACTTACTCAGATAGGCTGGGGCAGATGAATCCCATTAAAGGAAGTGTTACGGTAACTATGGCAGACAATGGGGTAGAAATCTGTAAAACCGTTTCTGAGTTTGAGATTCCCCCTTGTCCTTGTGTACAGGACGGAAACCTACATAATAAAATCGCCGCTGATAATGCCACTGCAGTAGATTATGACTTTACCGTAGTGCTTACGGACCCAAGTGCACCAGAACCTACCACGTATAAATGGTCCATTACCGAGAAAGGGGGAGCAGTCATTCATTCTTCTACTACTTCCACGCCGGAATTATCCTTTAAGTTTCCCAAAAAAGAAACCCTAAAAGAATACGAAATACATGTGTCTTGTGAGGGTCCGGGACAGATGTGTGGGTTTCAGGCAGATAACCTCATCCCTATCCCTCCTAATGGCTGTCCGGTGGTGAACGTGTCCATAGAAATGGAGGAACCTAGTGTGCAAGGCACTAAGGTAGATGCCATAGCCGCCTTAATCTCTGGTCCAGCTCCCAAAGAGTTTAACTGGGATTGGGGAGATGGAACTCCTGCTATTACAACCGCTACTGGTGAAGCCAGCCATTTTTACCCTGTGCACTATTGTGAACCCAAGACCTACAAAATCAGGGTAAGCTGGCAAAGTCCGGAAGAATGTGCCGATGGTGTCTATGAAGAGACCATAACCATCCCAGGGCTCAAAGGAAGCATAGAAAAGGTCTCCTGGAAGGCGAAAGAGGTAGGAACGAATTCTGAGGTTACTGCCGAGGTGACTCCTTCAAACGGTTGGAAGCCTACGGAGTTCATCTGGACCTGGGGAGATGGAAGTGTACCAGAGAAATCCAAAACTCCTTCACATACGCACAGCTTCCCCATCCGATATGGATGTGAGGAGCAAAAATCTGATGAATACATAGGAGAGGTTACCGCCCAGGGACCTGGAAGCTGTATAGACAAGAAATCCATGATCATTGAGGTGCCGCGGAAATGCTGCCCACTCTTTACGGATATGGTCATGACAGAAGAAAATCTTCAGGATGGCCGACTGAAAGTTATCTGTGAGGTAACCGTCTCCGGTGGAGAAATTCCCCAGAGATTTGCCTGGGACTGGGATGATGGTACTGACATCGAGTACACGACAGGCCCCAGGGCAGAACATATTTTCGAAGTCCCTAAGGCTGGACAAGAATGCCAGATCCATACAGTGATGTGTAAAGGTGTGGGTCCAGATAAATGTACCCCAACTGCCAGTGCGGTCTGTACGGTTTGTCCACCGGAATGTCCTGTGGTAACGGAGGTGAAGATCATTGAGCAAAAGAACATCAGTAATGATAAGGTAGAAGTTACTTTCCGAGCCAGCGTTAGTGGAGGAAGTGGTAGACCCAACAAATACAAATGGTTCTGGGGTCCAGGTATGGTGGATTATACCACTGAGAATACCATCACCAAGGTACTTCCTCGTCCACGCCCTGGTAGAGAAGTCAACTGCTGGGTAGAAGTTACCTCCTTCGGTCCGGGTAAGTGTTCCTCTGCCAAGATGCTGAACATTATCATTGGTACACCAGTATCTCACTTTTGGTGTAGAATCATCCCTTACATAGTAGGGTTCTTCCTGGCCATGACGCTTTCCAGCCTGTTGGTTTGCTATGTAACAGACGTCATAGACAAGGCCCCTGGAGAGACCCTCCCCATGGTAGGTATGACATTCTCGGCCATAGGCTTTATACTGTCTCTGGGCTGGTGGCTTATCTATACTGCCAAAAGGGAGTGCAAGCGAACTGTCTGTGATTGGCTCGCTATAGGAAGTGCAGGAGCTTTGGGGGCTACCATTACTTCCTTCCTGCTATTGCCTTGTGAGTTGCCGGTGATTTTCTTAATCCTCTTCCTGATCCTGCTGATCTTCTTACTCTTCCTTTACGTGAGAAGAGACTGTATTAAGAAAGATGGAATCAAGGTGATTTTGATCTTCCTGGCCCTGGGCCTACTGGCAGCCTTACTTATCTTCTGGTTTGTGGCTGATCCAGTATTAGAATGTGTATAAGTATCAGAGAATAGCCTATAAAAAAAGCCGAACCCAAAATGGGT
>JBCBKZ010000806.1:0-2742 GCA_038520955.1 Bacteroidota bacterium
TATTGGCATCAAGGCTGAAAGAGCCTGTTTATTCCTAAGTCGTATTCAGAAAATGATAAATAGAAAGCCGGAAGTCATATGCTTGATTTCCGGCTTTTAGTTTATGTATTCTTGCTAGAAACATTCGATTGAAAAAATATTACCAACACAGTAGGGGAACCTTGGGGATAGCTCGTTTCTTACCCAGCAGCGTTTTTGTTTTTTCTCATGAGACCACCTTAGCGGGTGGAAATGTAATTCAGGGTATCGCTGTGAAGTTGGCTCATATTCAGCCTAGTTCATGGGTTGAAATCTTATCTCAAGTTCTTCTCCTATTTGTGTAGTGGGAGAAGATGATTCAGATTGGTATCCATCAGGTACAAGAAAGTGGATGGACCAGTCTGGATCTTTTTGTGTTACCCTAAGGCTAATTTCTCCTGAGCTTTCTTTCCGGTAAGCTATAGAAATTACATTGTCTCCTACCTTCACATTTTCCAGAGAAGCATCATCCCAGTCTGTAGGCATGTTGGGTTGTATGCTTACGGTTTGGGAAGCAGCATCTGGTTCCACCCCAAAGAACTGCCTTACGATGGGGACCGCATAGCTGTAGATGTTCCATGCCTGAGCAAACATCCCATAGTCAGGAGATACTTCATACATAGAGCCTGGAAGGGCAAATCCAAAGGTTCTGTTCATCTTTTGCAGATAGGTTAGCGCCTGATCAGGATTTCCATATAGGTTTTCTCCTCTGGCCTGTACGCCTGTAGGTAAGGTCATGACAGCTCCGGTGTAAGAGAATGACTTACTTCCCTCGAAAGAGCCATCATCAGATCCCGCAGACTGATCTCTGTCAATACCCGTTACAAATATCCCAAAGGGATTAGTGAACTGCTCTCCTGTCTGTAAGGCTTTTTTTGCTTTATCTGGATCTGCAGCACCCACTTCCATGGGCGTATTGACCACCCAGTTATGATACAATACAAAGGGTCTTTCTGCTTCAGAAGGTTTATTTAGCAGGTATTGTTTGGTTTCCTGGAGTTCAGCTACTGCCCAAGGCTTGTTTAGGGTATCTGCTCTCACCAGCGCATCTTCTATCAGCTTGAGACTCTGCTTATCTGTCCCTATGAAGTCCGCATAGGACCCAAAGTCTTCCGACCAAAACTCCTCATTGATCTTTTCTTTCAGCTTATCTGCTGTTTCCCTATATGAGTCTGCGGCTGAAGATTCTCCCAAGGCATCAGCGATCTTGGCCGCTGCCTTAAACCCCTGATAAGTATAGGAGACCACATCTATCATTTCACTTTCCAGCCCATGGATCTCCATCATACCCGCCCCTTCTGGTAGCAGGTCTCCATCTTCATCATTTTCTTCCATGAGCCAGCTCAGTCCTTTTTGGATAGTGGGAAAGTAGGTTTCTAATAGGCTCTTATTTCCCGTCCACTGGTACACATCCCAAACAATGGTTGGGAACTGAGGGGTTTCATTGATGTTGCCTGGATTGAATACAGCTCCGTTAGAAGAAACTTCATGTACGATTCTCCCATTTCCATTCTCTTTCTCAGAAAGCTCGTGAAGGAGTTTGAGGGTCTTTCGGGCCGTTTCATACTGCCCAATGGCCATATAACCCTGAAGGGCATACTCACTATCACAGCCAAACCACCAGGGATAGTCAGGGTAGCCAGCAGCTATTCCTGTTCCTATTTCCGGCACGGTTCTCACAAACCAGTCTGCATTATACTTGAGCCATTTGAAGGTTTGGTTCAGCTCTTCATCAGGTGTGGTCAGTTGCGTCATGTCTGCAAATGACTGGTAGCGTTGCTTTTTCTGTTCGAAGGCGGCAATTTCTTTCCCCACTAGCGCTTGCATATTTTGTTGAGCATTCTCCTTTCCGCTGTAGCTACCTGATATGTAGTAAGTCAGGTACTGAGTAGATCCTGCCTCTACACTCAGGCGAGATTCCATTACACCACTGGTTCCTTTTCCAAGGCGAGCATTTGCTACCGTAAATGCCGTATCTACTGTTGCGCTACTTTTTACCAGCGTAAACCAGGGATTATTGCTGTCCTGAAAGACCCACTGACTGGAGGTCTCATCGTAGGAAGCACTATCCTGTGCATCTATCATGTCTGTTCTTTCTCCTAACCATGTAGGCCTGAGATCTGACTGAAACTCCATCTGGAAACTACCTTCGAGCTTACTGTTACCATTGTTTTGGAGAGCATAGGTGATGACAAGTCCTTCCACATCATCTGGAGAGAATTGTAGCCTGTCGATTTGAAGATCATTTTCTGCTAAAGAGTAGCTAATCACATTGAAGAAAGGGTAGTTGGTGAACTGATCTGCCTTTTCCAGAGAGAGGGTGTTTTCCCCCACCATGATGCTAGCTTCAAATCCATCCATCAGCTTGATGGGATGGTCCCAAATTCCGCCCATTTCTCCTGTGATATGCCAACCTAAATCTGGAAAACTTCCATCCTGATGTCCCACAGCGTAGACCCTGTTTCCAGGGGTGATATAGGGAGAGTTTAAGTAGGCTTCTTTTCCGCTTATACCTTCTATCTCATCTATGGCTGAGAATAGATTGGTTGTTGTTGAGGCTGGTTCCTGTGTACAGGAGAAATAGATAAGAGATAGGAGAATGATGAGTGAAAGGCGGTAGTAGCGCATATGACAAATGGATTAAAGAGATACCGTAAATTAACAAAAATGCCTTATCCTTTCAGTTTGGGAGCTGGAAAGAATCTACGTTATCCAGGAATGACC
>JBCBKZ010000807.1:0-2735 GCA_038520955.1 Bacteroidota bacterium
GTAAATGCATGAGTAAATGCGGCCTTTTGAGGCATAAGAGGCAAGGCTACGTAAGTTTCTTTTATGGGTTCATTTTTTTAGGGATTTTTAGAGAAAAATCCTTTGGATTAGCATGATAAACTTCTATCTTTGCAGTCCGTCAAAAAAGGGATTGTCATGGAAGATTTAGTAAAGTTGGTACAAGCTGAATATTTACAAGAAGAAATTCCATCCTTTAAAGCAGGTGATACAGTGAATGTACACGTGAGAATTAAGGAGGGTAATAAAGAGCGTGTTCAGCAATATAAAGGTGTTTGTATCCAGCGCAGAGGTGCAGGAAGTACGGAAACTTTTACGGTTAGAAAAATTTCTAACGGCGTAGGGGTAGAAAGAATATTTCCACTACATTCTCCTTCTTTGGATAAGATTGAAGTATTGAGGAGAGGGAAGGTGAGAAGAGCCAGATTATTCTATCTAAGAGATAAGATAGGTAAGAAAGCGAGAATAAAAGAGTTGAAGTAGAAGAGAAATATTTTCCTTTCTCCTTCATTTATAGAAAGTTTCTTGGTTAATTTGCTCCCTCAAAAATTTACGCATAGTCGTAAGGAGAGAGAAAAACCAGAAGATCTTTAACATGATTTGCCGGTGTAGCTCAGTTGGCCAGAGCAGCTGATTTGTAATCAGCGGGTCGGCGGTTCGAATCCGTCCACCGGCTCCTGGGAAAGTTTGTAATATTTTAATACGATTTGTATAAAAAGTAGTTCAACAGACTGTCCTTTAATAGGGGAGATACCGAAGCGGTCAAACGGGGCAGACTGTAAATCTGTTGGCTCAGCCTTCGTAGGTTCGAATCCTGCTCTCCCCACCAGGATTTTGTTCTTTTAACATATAGTTTGTGGAAACAGGCGGGAGTAGCTCAGTTGGTAGAGCATCAGCCTTCCAAGCTGAGGGTCGCGGGTTCGAGTCTCGTCTCCCGCTCTTTTCAGCCAATGTAGCTCAGTTGGTAGAGCACTTCCATGGTAAGGAAGGGGTCACCGGTTCAAGTCCGGTCATTGGCTCTCCACAAGCTTACTTTTAATAATTATTAGCTAAACGCAGTAATTTCTTCTATTAGAGATGGCAAAAGAAACCTTTCAACGCAACAAACCTCACGTGAACATTGGTACAATCGGGCACGTGGACCACGGTAAGACTACACTCACAGCAGCAATCACTACGGTACTTGCTAAGGCGGGTGGAGCCGAACTACGCTCTTTTGATTCTATTGATAACGCACCTGAGGAAAAAGAACGTGGAATCACTATTAACACTTCTCACGTTGAGTATGAAACTGAGAATCGTCACTATGCTCACGTAGACTGTCCTGGACACGCCGACTATGTGAAAAACATGGTTACTGGTGCTGCTCAGATGGACGGTGCTATCATCGTTGTTGCTGGTACTGACGGTCCTATGCCTCAGACACGTGAGCACATTCTGCTTGCAAGACAGGTAGGAGTACCTGCTCTGGTAGTATTCATCAACAAAGTAGACATCGTGGATGATGAAGAACTTCTTGAGCTTGTTGAGCTGGAAGTTCGTGAGCTACTAAGTGCATATGACTTCCCTGGTGATGACATTCCTGTAACTATGGGATCTGCACTAGGTGCATTGAATGGAGAGCCTAAGTGGGAAGAAAAGGTAATGGAACTGATGGCTAGCGTAGATGAAGCTATCCCTACTCCTGAGCGTGATGTTGATAAGGACTTCCTAATGCCAGTAGAGGACGTATTCTCTATCACTGGTCGTGGTACTGTAGCTACCGGAAGAATTGAAAGAGGAGTAATCAACTCTGGTGATCCTGTAGAAATCATCGGACTGAGAGATAAAGAAGAGAAGCCTTTAACATCTACTATCACAGGAGTAGAGATGTTCCGTAAGATTCTTGATAGAGGAGAAGCTGGTGATAATGTAGGACTTCTTCTACGTGGTGTTGATAAAGCCGCTATCAAGCGTGGAATGGTAATCGCTAAGCCTAGTAGTGTGAATCCTCACATGAAGTTCAAGGCTGAGATTTACGTTCTGAGCAAAGATGAAGGTGGACGTCACACTCCTTTCTTCACTAACTACCGTCCTCAGTTCTATTTCAGAACTACTGACGTAACAGGAGTAGTATCTCTTCCTTCTGGAGTAGATATGGTAATGCCTGGTGATAACGTAACCATTGATGTAGATCTGATCTACCCAATCGCGATGGAAAAAGGTCTTCGTTTTGCGATTCGTGAAGGTGGCCGTACTATCGGTGCCGGACAGGTTGTAGAGATCGTAGAATAAGGATTCTTATAATATAGATTTGTCGACATTCGGATAAGTTCTTATCCGAATGTCGCATATTCTAACTTTAAGTAACCAATCACACACGGGTGTAGCTCAATTGGTAGAGTGGCGGTCTCCAAAACCGTAGGCTGTGGGTTCGAGTCCTACCACCCGTGCACAAGCAGATAAATGGAAAGACTGAGACAGATTTTTAAAGAGTATTCTGATGAACTTCTGTACAAAGTACAGTGGCCTTCATTAGAAGAGCTTCAAAGCAGTACCGTAACTGTTCTAATAGCATCAATAATGATTGCCTTAATCATTTTCTTGATGGACTTCGTGTTTAAGTATACTATGGGAGGACTTTACGGTCTTTTCACATAATATAAGCAGAGTAGGTGATGGCAAAGGAATGGTATGTAGTAAGAGCAATTAGTGGGAAAGAAAAGAAGGTGAAAGAA
>JBCBKZ010000808.1:0-2731 GCA_038520955.1 Bacteroidota bacterium
GGATTAAAAAAAGCCGCACTTTGTTATGGCTTAGACGATGAAGAAATCCAATATGAGGACTAGTAGCACCCTTGGTACCTAGTTGATAGGAGAATACCCTAGGGAACATATTGCCCCCATTGGAGACTGATTAATTTTTAAAGTGCTTATTGAAGAAGTCAATGCGCGATTGAATCCCCAACTCAGTACCGCCGGCACCATGCCCATAATCCTCAATTGGGATGTATTCAAAGTTCTTTTGGGCCTTCTCCAATGCTTCTACAACCTTGTAGGTACTCTCTGGTGGAACATTCTTGTCCTGCACGCCCACAGTCAGCAAGAGCTTTCCACCTAATTTATGTGCATCATCAATGTTAGAGGACTTAGAATAGGACTCATTCACTGGCCACCCCATCCAGGCCTCATTCCACCAGATTTTATCCAAACGATTATCATGACATCCACAATCAGCTACAGCTGCTTTATAAAAATCAGCATGATCAATGACCGCCCGCATGGCATTTTGACCACCGGCTGATCCGCCAAAGATGCCTACCCGTTCCAGGTCCATCCATGGCCTGTCTTTAGCAGCAGAGTTCATCCAGCGGATTCGGTCTGGAAAACCGGCATCTTTAATGTTCTTCCAGGCCATATCATGAAAGGCTTTCGAACGGTAATTTGTCCCCATACCGTCTATCTGGACTACTACATATCCATTATCGCCAAGCTCTCCTGGCGTGTGAGGCCACGCGTTGAAGGACTTGGGCACATGGGCTCCATGTGGACCTGCATAAATGGCTTCGACTACTGGATACTTTAGGGTAGAATCGAAATCGGCAGGATAGTGAATCATTCCATAGATATGGGTGGAATCATCGCGCCCTGTAGCCACAAAAGGTTCTGGAAACCGATACCCTGAATCCAATAACTCGCTGGCGTCTGCTTCCTCTAGTCTGACTATGAGTTTGCCGTCTGAGGATCTGCGAAGTTCATGCACGGAGGGTTGATCCACCCGAGACCAGCTATCTATGAAATAGGCACTATCTGGGGACCACTCAACGGTATGTGTGCCGTCGCCTTCTGTCAATACTTCCCACCCACTTCCATCGAGTTTGGCTCGGCATAGGTGTAAGTAATAAGGATCCTGATCAGGATACACCCCGCCAGCCCAAAACCAAACAACTCCCTGCGATTCATCAACGTGATCCACATCCCGTACTACCCATGAACCCTTGGTAATTTGGCGTTTGAGGCCTCCACCATTTGCATCAAAGACGTAGAGGTGATTCCAACCGTCTCGTTCTGACATCCATAGGATTTCATCCTCATCTTCTAGCTCCTGCATGAAGAATTTTCTAGAGTAATCAATGAAGGTAGTGCTGTTTTCCTCAATTAGTGTCTTGACTACTCCAGTAAAACCATCAATTGTTAGGAATCGAAGTACCTGATGGCCTCGTTGGTTATACATGATTCGGAACGCTCCATCTTTCCAATCATTGGCTCCCAGGCTCCACTGACTGGGCCAAAGGGATTGATCCACAGGAATTTCTGTAAAATTCTCTGCATCGAATAGCCTGACATTCTGAATAGGTATTTCAGCTCCAGGCCTTAGGTAGGAATAGGAGATGGCTTCTTCCCCAGGCTTAGCCTCCAGATAAACCTTGGGTTCAGCTACTACCTTGGTACGCATCGCAATGAGTCTCTTGGAATCAGGAGACCAGTAGACTGTGGGTAGGCTAGCCGGATAGTCTGGATTGTCATATCGTAGCCACATGGCTCTTTCCCGTATGGCATCACGATGATAGGACAGCAGTTTAGTGCCATCCATGGACAGTTGGGTTTCCATTCCATTTGCCAGATTTCTGATCCAAAGATTATCATCCCTAACAAAGGCTTCCATAGTACTATCCGGCGAAGGGACTGTTTCAGGAGTGGGTTCATCTTTGGGGTTTATGGGTACAGGGACATGTTCATTCATAATGGCGGTCCCTGCAAACTTTCTGGCACGGAAGGCACCTATTACTGCCGTATCTACTCCTTGCTCTGTAATGAGCCAGAAATGGCCAACTCCCGTACCTTGGTTATAACTGCTATCAGGAGCTAAATCGTGATACCATATGCGCTCGCCGTTTCCTGTTACCCAATAAACAGAAATCTCCCTATCCAACTCATTGCGAAAGGTGATGGATGTGGAGCCAGTTCCATAGTAAGTAGAACTAATGATGGAATCTGCTGATATGCTACCCATTCGTTTACTTCCTACTTCCAGTGCCTGAATTTCATTTTTTACCGGATCAAAGGCCCATCCCTTGCCGTCATATGCATACAAATGAATGACACCTGAATCGTCAGGGAACTTCAATTGGTCAAAGGGAAGTTGCCTTGAAGGAGCCCCCAACAGTTGGGCTACCATTTCATGGTCAAATGCAGCTTTTTTCTCACCCGTTTGGGCGTTGACGAGAATAAACTCCCGCTCCTCTTCTTTCAGGTCTTTTCGATACCAAAAGTGAATGTTGTCTTCCTGCCAATGCACCTGAATATCATTCAAATAGACTTTCGGGTCCTGGGCCCTTAAAGAAGTGAATGTTAAGAGAAGACTTAGGGTTAGAGTCAATTTCAGTATAAGCAAACGCATAAGAGTAAGGTGTTATCCGATGTTCTTCTGGCTAGGATCAAGCTGAAGGAAGTTAGTCCTCTGCTTCTTAAAAGACAATATACCCTGAGGAGTGTTTTGAAGAAAAGTTTCGCAGCC
>JBCBKZ010000809.1:0-2730 GCA_038520955.1 Bacteroidota bacterium
CTAACAGAACTTGTGAGTTCTTCCTACTTGACCTAAACATCGAGAACCCAACTATAGATGACCTGACTCGTATTGCTGCTGTACCTGCTGGAGCAGAGGTTACCGGAGCCGTACAGGTAGATGCTAACACCATCCTGGTTAACTCTCAGCACCCAAGAACTGATAACCCTGAGCCTTTCAACAACTCTCTGACTATGGCTCTTCACGGACTGGAAGCTGGTGTTACTACTAACATCGTTGAGCTAATCGACGAAGAAGGTGTTAAGATCAACGTACAGGTATATCCTAATCCTGTTTCTCAGAACCTATTCTTCCAGGAGTCTGGTGCTAACCTGACGCTAAGAAACATCGAAGTATTCGATCTTCAGGGAAGAAAAGTATACGAGAAAGTTGAAGGAAACTCTGTAAACTTCTCAGAGTGGACTAACGCTACTTACGTACTGAGAGCTGAAAAGCTTAACGGAACACCTATAGTTACTAAGGTTGTTAAGAACTAATTATAGTTTATTAAAAGGAAAGCCCGACTAGTTCGGGCTTTCCTCTTTTCCTTCCCCATACATATAAAAAACCCTATATTATGACCCCAACTTTACGCATCAAGTACTTAAGCCTCTTCCTTTTGGTTTTTGTGATTGTCATTGCAGGATTCCGTCTGGAAGAAACAGATCCTCAATATGAGGCAGCCAGCGTTCTGACAGAATCTTACAAAGAAGGGGTAAGTGAGTTGTATGAACTCAGTGAAAAACTCATCCTAAAAGCAGAAAAGCTGGACCCTGCTGACCCGGCCTCTCTAGAGGAGTTACAAACCACTCTTATTCAATCCAGAAATACCTTCAAAAAAATTGAATTCCTGGCTTCCTTTCTGGAGTCTGAATTCGTGAAAGACTGGGTGAATGGTCCTCCCCTACTCCATATAGAAAGAAATATGCCCAGCATGGTTACCGTACGGGAGCCTAAGGGACTACAGATACTAGACGAACTCATCTTCAGTGAGGATGAGGTAGTATTTGAAGAAAAAGAAACCATCCTTTTTAAAACTAAAGAGCTTAGAGGAAGACTCAGCCACTTAAACACATTTACAAAAAGTAGGCGCCCCATTGCAGACAGATATGTATTTGAAGCAGCCAGAGAAGAACTAGTTAGGATCTTCACTCTTGGGCTCACCGGATTTGATACGCCTCTGTCTGGTAATGCCATGCAAGAAGCACGTATAGCCTACCAAAGTATTTCTTCTGCTCTCAGCTTATACGAGCCGGAGCTAGCCGAGAAGGATGCTACACTAGCACAAGACTTAATCAAAACCCTCGAAAAGGGAAATACATACCTATCCACTCATCAGGATTTTGACAGCTTTGATAGAATCGCCTTTTTCAAAAACTATATAGATCCTGTGTATGAAATGATACATGAAGCGCATAAAGCCCTGGGATTAAGTTTCTCCATGGAATACAGCTCTGCTCCTCCTTCCCTTAATCCCAAAAGTCCGGATATCTTCTCAGATGATTTCATTAATAAAGGATACTACATTTCTTATGCTTCCAGGACTGCTAATGAAAAAGTGATAGACTTAGGTAAGATGCTCTTCTTTGATCCTGCGCTCTCTATTAATAACGAGCGTAGTTGTGCTTCCTGCCATCAACCTGAAAAAGCCTTCACTGATGGAAAAAGAAAAAGTCTGGGGCTGAACTTCAATGGTACTGTAGACAGAAATTCTCCCTCACTTATCAACTCAGTCTATGCAGACAGATACTTCCATGACCTGAAATCTGAGTACCTGGAAGACCAGATAGAGCATGTTATCGTGAGCAGAAAGGAGTTCCACACGACCTACCTGGACTTATTCTCTAAGCTAGGAGAAAGCGAAGAGTACAGGCAGCTCTTTACAGACGCCTTTCCAGAAAAAGCTAAAACGCCTATTGATAGACATACACTTACTACTTCCATTACTGCTTATGTAGCTTCCCTGACCGGGCTTAATTCTCCCTTTGATCAGTACATGAGAAATGAGATTAGCGAGATAGACTCATCAGCTTATAGAGGCTTCAACCTCTTCATGGGAAAAGCAGTTTGTGGTACTTGCCACTTTGCTCCGGTATTCAATGGGACGGTTCCTCCTCGTTTTGTGGAAACAGAATCAGAAGTACTGGGTATTCTCGCCAATAACGACCATGAAAATCCGGTACTAGATGATGATCCCGGAAGGGCTAGAAACGGTAGAGCAAGCGAACGCTCAGATATATACATGCGCTCCTTTAAAACGCCTACAGTGAGAAACATTGCCCTTACAGCCCCTTATATGCACAATGGCGTGTATGATCACCTGGAAGAAGTCATGGACTTCTATAATCTAGGAGGTGGCGGTGGAATGGGTCTTGACCTACCCAATCAAACGCTTCCTTTTGATTCATTAGGGCTGAATCCTCAAGAAATTACGGACGTAATTTCCTTTATGGAAATGCTAACGGATACTACAGGTATGACCGGTATTCCATCCAGATTACCAGCTTTCCCAAAAGGATCAGAACTAAACAAAAGAAAGGTAGGAGGTTTGTACTAGCGCCATTCTATCAAGAAGTAATGAAGATGAGCCAGACTGAGTTTTCAGTCTGGCTCATCTTCATTTGTGGAGGCAAACAAGCTATTATTTCCCCATAAAGATTTATCTTCACAAAAAAGTATCTCAACTCGCTTAACCTGTTTTCACCATGTCCTCTATCCTAAGAGCTATTC
>JBCBKZ010000080.1:0-12537 GCA_038520955.1 Bacteroidota bacterium
GAGAAGCCTTTGATGAGGTACATGATGATAGAGAGAAAGAAATGAGTTTGGCACTTTCTGTCTTAGAGAGTGAGCCCATGATTGAGTTGTTGATCTCCGATAATGCCATTGGGTTTGAGCCACAAATAGGTCCCACCTTACTTGAAAAAGGAAATACCTCTAAAAATACAGGTACCGGTTTTGGTCTCTACAACTGCAAACAAATCATAGAAACACATCAAGGAGAAATTGACATTTCAAGTGAAGGTCCAAATTTAGGAGCTAAGGTGCGTCTCACCTTTCCGCTTATGGATAAAGATTTACCAAATTTCAAGAAAAAAGCTAAGGCCCTTTAGCACCTAAATCATAGTAGGAGAAGAAGTTTTGTTCATCAGATTTCAAACAGCCAAGAAGACTTTTAGCCATGTATAATACCAAAGTATTAGTTGTTGATGACGAGGAAATCGTAAGAGATAGCATTAGAGAAATACTGGTTCCCCGAAAAAAGGTGGACCAGGGACTTGAAGAAGCCTCTTTTGATCTGTTTGATGAAGAGGAGACCATAGAAGAGGAGGGAGGAAACAGTTATCATCCAGAGTTTCTCATGGATGAGGCTAATAACGGTAAAACAGGACTGGAGAAAGTAAAAAAAGCGGTAGAGGATGGAAAGCCTTATGCCGTGATTTTCCTGGATATGAGAATGCCCGGATGGGACGGGTTAACAACCTGCGTAGAAATAAGAAAAATAGATCCTAAGGCACAGGTTTTCTTTGTAACTGCCTTTACAGATCGCTCCATAGAAGAAATCATCCTTCAAGCCGGTGGAGACGTCGGGTATTTAAGTAAGCCATTTGTGCAGGAAGAAATTCTCCAGTTAGCCACAAAAGGAGTATATGACTGGTACAGACTTACCAATCTGGAGCACCTGTTGGAAATTGTTGGCCAGATTGGGTTTGGGGAAACCCAACTGAATACGTTGCTGGTAAACATTCTCCAGCAGATAGCTAACTATGTGGGAACTGAGTACTCAGTTCTGGGAAGATTTGATGAAGAGGGGAAGTTTGAGATGGTTACCCAAATGGGGATAGGGGAAGAAAGACTACAAGTAGCACGACTCCTGGAAAAGCTGGATTTTAGCAAAATGACTAAGGTGGAGTTCCATGATGGAGTTCTGATTTGCCCCCTGGAGCAGTATTGCATACTGTCCATTCCTCGAAATGGCAAGATATTCAACCAGGAAAAGATTTACCTCCTCCACTTGTTTGTAGAAAATGCTGTCAGGGCCATCAGAAACTCTGAATTGAGCGCCAAACTCATCCAAAGAGAGAAGTTATCCGCTATTGGAGAAGCTATCAGCATGGTGATGCATGATATCAAAACCCCAATTTCTCAAATCCAATCCCTAACGGAACTCATTCAGGATGATCCAAATGACACAGAAGAGATTGTAGATCTGACAAACGACATTTTCCTTGCCAGTGAGAATGCCATGGATATCATTTATGATGTGAGAGACTTTGTAAAAAATGCCAATCTCGCCAAGGAACCCATCCAGGTATCTGTATACTTAAACGGGATTGTTCATGAGCTGCAGAAAAGTAACGGGACTAAGTCCGTTTCTATAGAAGTAAATGCGGAAGAGGACTTAACGGGTCAGGGTGATCCTAAAAAGCTCAAAAGGGTGATCGTTAATCTGGTCAATAATGCTGTGGAAGCTATGGAAAATCATAAAGTGGATTCTCCTAAAGTTTCCATCTCAAGCTACGGAGAAAATGGATTTGTCTACCTGAGTATTCAGGATAACGGCCCAGGTATTCCAGAGAAGATCTTAAACAAGCTTTTTGACCCCTTTGTAACAAGCGGAAAAGCTAATGGAACAGGCTTGGGCCTTGCCATAGTAAAACAAATTGTGGAGGCGCACCAAGGTGAGATAAGTGTAGACTCATCAGAATCAGGGGCTAAGTTCCAGATCTCACTTCCTACAAAATGAGAACCTTCCTGTCTTTTCCTGCCATTGAAAGACTGTTTACCTCCAGATTGTTGGAGATTGCCCCACGTCTCATCCCTACTATGCCCAATAGACAGCTTAAGGGAGACCTTCAGGATGACATTGGCCTGGATTCCATAGAAATTATGGAACTAGCCGCCTACTTCCATGGGAAATTTCACATGATGGAACTAGGGACTGACGTTTATCTTCTTTCAAGTAGGAGGGTCGAAGACTGGCTGATACGTATTCATCAGGCAGCTAATGATTTCCACCTACCCATTACCTTCTTTACCTCTGGAAGCACAGGAGAACCCAAAGCCTGCCAGCATGATAAAAAATGGCTCTTACAGGAATGTGAGTCCTGGGGGGATATTCTCCAAAATACCAACAAGTTATGGGGGAGTGTCTCTCCCAGACATATTTATGGCTTCATCTTTACCCTATTACTTCCTGATCAGCTTGATTGCACTATTGAAGGAGTACCTAAGGAGAATCTAATCAGGTTCATTAAGGAAGCCGCAAAAGGGGATGTATTTATCGGATTTCCAGACCTCTATCAGTTTTTAGGGAACTCTTTCAAAACACTTCCTGCCGGAATTACAGCCATCAGTTCTACTGCAAAGTTACCTTTCTTAACTGGTAAAAGGCTTTCAGCGCATGGCATGGAAGTAATGGAAATTTATGGAAGCTCTGAAACGGGAGGGATTGGATACAGAATGTTTCCTGAGAATGCGTATACCCTCCTACCCTTCTGGAAAAAAAAGGCCCATCAACTCCAACGCAGAAGCACGCATCATAATGAAAAACTGATTGATCTTCCAGATAATCTTTCCTGGCTAGGCGATGGTCAGTTTCAATTATCTACACGTAAAGACCATGCTGTACAAGTGGGAGGAAACAATGTCTTCCCCCTACAAATTCAGAATAAGATCAGTAGTATTCCGGGCGTAAAAAACTGCTGGGTTCGGAAAATGAATCCTCAACAAGGAAGTAGACTGAAGTGCTGGATACAGACTGACATCTCATCTAAAGAGTGGAAAAAGCTCGAAACGATAAGTTATTCCTGGATAGAATCTCACCTCACTCCACCAGAAAGACCTAAGCATATTCAGGTAGCCTCTCATGCTCCTCTTAACGAAATGGGAAAAGTGCAGGACTGGCCACTTATAGAATGAAGTGAAATCAGTAGCTATCACTTAGCTAACCCTCTTTTCAGGTGAAGAATCAATCTCCCCCAAAGACTTCCCTGAGATGAAAGCCTGGTATTCAGAAATTAGCTTTTTATCCGTATTGGTTATATTCCTTTTTCAGGCATGTGGCCCTAGCATTCCTGAAAAAGTTGAGCTGGCAAGTGCTTCCCTCCCTGAGGAGATAGACTTCAATTTCCATGTCCGGCCTATTCTTTCCGACAGATGCTTTAGCTGCCATGGACCGGATGCCAATAGTAGACAGGCTGAACTACGATTGGACCTGGAAAGTGAAGCTTTCGCCAGTCTCGCTAGTGGGAAGGGAAAGGCCATTGTAGCCGGAAGTATAGGTAGAAGCGTAGTAATCCAACGGATCCTGACAGAGGATCAGGAGATCCTTATGCCTCCCCCTGAATCTCACCTCACCCTCACAGACAGGGAGAAAGCCATTCTCATAAAATGGGTCCAACAAGGCGCTGAATGGAAGGAGCACTGGGCCTTCGCCAAACCGGTAACGCCCGAAATTCCTAAGTCCTCATCCCATGCTGCGCTCGCCCAAAACCCCATAGATCAGTTCGTTTTTGAGAGGTTAGAGGAAGAGAATATTTCTCCTTCACCATTGGCAAAAAAGGAACAATTACTGAGGCGGGTAAGCCTGGATATAACGGGTCTACCTCCAAGCGTAGAGGCCGTAGAGGCATTTGTAGCAGATACTTCCAAAAAGGCATTTGAGAAAGTGGTGGATAAGCTACTTGCTTCAGAATCCGCAGCAGAAAGACTAGCCATGGACTGGATGGATGTGGCCAGATATGCAGACTCCCATGGTTTACATGCAGATGGTTGGCGGATGATGTGGCCCTGGCGGGACTGGGTCATAGACGCTTTCAACCAGAATATGCCCTACGACCAGTTTGTAACAGAGCAACTCGCAGGAGACCTACTTCCCAATGCTTCTCATTCTCAAAAGTTAGCTACGGCCTTTAACCGCAACCATCCCATGACTGCAGAAGGAGGCGTGATAGATGAGGAATTCAGGTTGAATTATGTATTCGATAGAGCAGAAACCGTAGGGACCGCTTTCCTGGGACTTACCCTTAACTGCGCCAGATGTCATGATCATAAGTTCGATCCTCTCTCCCAGAAAGAATATTACCAGTTCACCTCTTTCTTCAACAATATCAAAGAGCTGGGAATGACAGGAAATGATGGCAACTACGGCCCCATGCTTTCCGTAGCTGATCAGGAAACACAGGAGAGAATAACCCTATTGAAGAAAAAAATAGCCGAGAAAGAGAAAGACCTTCAACTCACCCAAAAAGAGATAGCATCTACCAAAGATTTTTTAAAGGGACTCCCTTCTCAGAACATCCTTCATGGTAAGCAGTACCATTACCCTCTGGAAAGCATTAGAGGACGGAAATCTACCGAAAAGGCAGGTACCTGGTATTTCCGTAACAGCATTGACAACAACTATGTCATAGATAATAGCCTGATGGCTTTCTCCCACAGACCTTCAACCTCAGTGGAAGGAAAAGTAGGAAATGCCCTTCAGTTTGAAGGGAACTTTGACTGGCTTCATTTACGTAAGACCGGGCTGCTGGAAGTATATGATTCCTACTCAGCGGCTATGTGGATTAATACCACCAAAAAGAAAGAAGGCCTCACCCAAAGTCTCCTCAGCACAGCCGGTACTAAAGATGAATTCTGGCGGGGATGGGATTGCTACCTGGACAGCCACAATCGCTTAAATGTCCGCCTGATTCACTGTCTCCCGCATAATTACCTACATGTGAGAACACAAGATTCCATTGAGGTCAACCAGTGGCAGCATGTGGCATTTACCTATGATGGATCAGGCCGGGGGGAGGGATTTCGACTGTACATAGATGGAGAAGAATCCGAAACCCAGGTAGAATTTGACCAACTCTACAAAAGCATTTTCCCTACTAATGCGCCAGACAAGCAATCAGACAAAAGGCCCATAAGAGTTTCTACCAGCTACAGGGCATTCACGGGTGAGTATGGCGTGTTCAAAGGAAGGATAGATGAGATCAGGCTATTTGAAAGAGCCCTTAGCCCCCTGGAAATAGGGATGATTGCAGGAAGCCTGGACCCAGCCAAGCTGAATCAGCATCCTCAACAGCAAGAATTACTAACAGAATATTGGCTTAAGAGAAACAGCAAACTTCAAGAAGAAGAAAATGAATTATATGATCTGAGAAAGGAGTGGCTGGAGGCTATGAATACCATACCGGAAGTGATGGTCATGGAGGAACTCCCTACTCCCCGGAAAGCTTATGCATATGGCAGAGGAGAATATGATGCGCCTATGTACGAGGTATTCCCGGCTACGCCGGAAACAGTGCTATCATTTCCTGACTCTCTGCCTCCTAACCGTCTGGGCTTAGCTCAGTGGTTGTTTGATAAGAATAACCCATTAACAGCCCGGGTTACCGTCAACAGGTATTGGCAGATGCTATTTGGGACGGGCTTGGTTAAAACCACCCAGGACTTTGGAGTCCAGGGAGAGTTACCTTCCCACCCTGTCCTGTTGGACTGGCTGGCCATACAGTTCATAGATAGCGGCTGGGATGTAAAACAACTTCTTAAAACCATGGTCATGTCCCATACCTACCAGCAGGACTCAAAAGCTTCTACAGAGTTACTAGAGAAAGATCCTGAGAATCGACTATTGGCAAGAGGGTCCAGTTATAGACTTCCTGCAGAGATGATACGAGATAATGCGCTGGTCGCGAGTGGACTCATAGCCCATGAAGTGGGAGGAGAAAGTGTACGTCCCTATCAGCCTGAAGGACTATGGATAGAGAAAAGTACCTTCTCTGCAAGGTTGTTGAGATACAAAGAATCTGAAGGAGAAAACCTCTACAGAAGAAGTTTATACACCTTTGTTAAGCGGACTTCCCCACATCCAGCCATGACGGCCTTTGATGCGCCTAACAGGGACTTCTGTATAGTAAAGCGGGAAAAGACCAATACTCCTCTCCAGGCCCTTGTTCTGATGAATGATCCTCAATTTGTGGAAGCTGCCAGAGTCATGGCACAAAAAGTTCAGCAAAAAGCCACTGGAAATCTTCAAGCACAGCTGGCCTATGCATGGAAAGCATCTGTTGGAAGAACGCCCTCTGAAAATGAGGTAGACTTTCTGATGGAATTTTTCCAACATCAGCTAAGGGCTTTTCAGGATTCACCGGAGAACGCTAAAGAGCTACTAGCCATAGGGAAGTATCCTCAAGATCCTTCTTTAGATGAAGCTTATACGGCTGCACTCACCATGGTAAATAGTACCATCCTGAACCATGATGAGGCCTATATGAAGAGGTAATTTCTTATCCATGTCCCTGTAGAGATAAGCTCTGTTTCAATTAGTATCTGAGAATAGTTTTTCTCTCTTCATACTCATACACTTGATCTTGTGTAGCCATCAAAATGCATGGGTTCTTTTCACAGGGCCATAACCTTTGTATCGATGATAATTTCTTACCGGATTTCTGTCTTGTGTGTTGTCGGGTTACTTGCCTTCTTTTATGCATGTGGGCCTTCTGTACCTGAAGAGGTAGCAGTAGCTTATGATCAGCTTCCGGAAAAAATAGACTTCAACTTTCATGTGAAGCCCATCCTTTCAGATAGGTGTTTTCACTGCCATGGACCGGATGAGAATGCCCGACAAGCTGATTTAAGGCTGGATATAGAAGAGGAGGCATTTGCTAAACTCGCAAGTGGAAATGGATATGCGCTTGTCGCGGGAAGTGTTTCCAGGAGTACCTTAGTAGATAGAATTCTCACAGATGATCCCGAAATCATGATGCCTCCTCCAGAATCTCATTTAAGCCTGAGCGAGGAAGAAAAGGCCATTCTCATAAAGTGGATCAAACAAGGGGCAGAGTGGAAAAATCACTGGGCCTTTACAAAACCTCTTAAGCCAGAGCCTCCAAGTCTCTCTTCAACTGAAGTTATACCCCTTAATCCCATTGACAACTTTGTGTTTGCCAAGCTGAAACAGGAGAGGCTTTCACCAGCAAAAGCAGCCAGTAAAGAGCGATTAATTAGAAGGGTAAGCATGGACCTAACCGGACTCCCGCCTACCATAGAAGAAATTGAAGCTTTCCAGAATGATAATAGTGAGAATGCCTATGAGAAAGTCGTAGACAGGTTACTCGCTTCAGATGCCACAGCAGAAAGGCTGGCCATGGAGTGGATGGATGTGGCCAGATATGCAGATTCACATGGGATGCACGCAGACGGTTGGCGGATGATGTGGCCATGGAGAGACTGGGTGATCAATGCCTTTCAGGAAAATATGTCCTACGAGCAGTTTGTGACAGAACAGCTTGCTGGGGACATGCTACCAGAAGCTACACGACAGCAGAAGTTAGCTACTGCATTTAACAGAAACCATCCCATGACGGCTGAGGGGGGTGTGATAGATGAAGAGTTCCGATTAAGCTATGTTTTTGATAGGTCAGAAACAGTTGCAACGGCCTTTCTGGGACTAACATTAAACTGTGCACGCTGTCATGACCATAAATTTGACCCACTTTCACAGAAAGAATACTACGAGTTCACCGCTTTCTTCAATAATGTGAAGGAACTTGGAATGACCGGAGATGATGGAAATTATGGACCCATGGTATCTATGGCTGATCAGGATACTGAAGCAAAGATTTCTGCCCTAAAAGCCAAAATCCTGAAGGGAGAAGAACAACTCACCTTAACAGAAAAAGAGGTGGCAGCCACTTCCTCTTTTCTTAAGCAGCTTCCTAACAACATTCAAGGGAGAGTGGGATATTACCCATTAGAATCAACGAGAAAGGTACGTAGTAGTGATAAAAGCAGAGGATGGGAAGGAAGGATAGAAGGAAATTTCCTGGCAGATGGTAACACTAAATCTTTCAGTAGGAAAATGCATGAACCTAAGGAAGGGAAAGTGGGTTCTGCCTGGGAGTTTGACGGAGATTATGATGCCCTGTATCTAAAGGATGTTGGACTGATAGAAGTGTATGAGCCATTCTCGGCAGGGCTGTGGATGAACTCCACCAAAAAAGAAACAGGAAAAACCCAGAGCTTGCTCTGTACCGCAGGTGAGAAGAATAACTTCTGGAGAGGCTGGGACTTTTACCTGGATACGCTCAACCATCTAAACGTAAGGCTTATTCACTCCTTCCCTCACAATTATATTCATCTAAGAACTAAAGAGGAGATCCCAACCAATACCTGGAAGCATGTGGCCTTTAGTTATGATGGATCTGGAAAAGCTTCAGGTTTGTCCCTTTTCATTGATGGGCAACAAACTCCCTCCACCATAGAATTCGATCAGCTTTACAAAAGTATTTATCCAGTGGCCTCTGCTGTGCACACCAAAGAAAAAAGGCCCATAAGGGTGGGAATCAGTTACCGGTCATTCACTGGAGAGGCAGGCATTTTCAAAGGCCGAATAGATGAAATTCAGCTATTTAATCGCGAGCTAAGCGAAGTGGAAGTAGCCAAGATGACAGGTATAGAATCTCTGAAAGCTGAGCTGGCAGACCAGAAGAAGCTGGCAGCCTACAGTCTTTCTCAGGATAAACAGATTCAGACCCAGCAAAAGGAACTCCAACAGTTGAGAAAAGAATGGCTGGAATTGATAAATAATATCCCTGAGGTAATGGTCATGGAAGAATTGCCTCAGGTAAGAACTACCTATGCCTATGATAGAGGAGAATATGATTCTCCCATGTATGAAGTAGAAGCCACTACTCCAGGTTTTGTTATGAGTATGCCTGAAGGCCTTCCGCCTAATAGATTGGGACTTGCCCAGTGGCTATTCCATGAAGACAATCCCCTTACGGCCAGGGTAACGGTAAATCGTTACTGGCAAATGATCTTTGGCCAGGGGCTCGTGAAGACCCCTCAGGACTTTGGGGTTCAAGGTGCACTCCCCTCACACCCGGCCCTACTGGACTGGCTGGCAGTATCATTTAGAGAAAGCGGATGGGATGTACAAGCATTACTAAAGATGATGGTTATGTCTCACACCTACCAACAGGATTCAGAAAGTAGTGAGGAGCTTAGGCAGAGAGATCCAGAAAATCTACTTCTGGCAAGAGGACCTTCTTACAGACTTCCGGCTGAAATGATTCGTGATAATGCCTTGGCAGCTAGTGGCCTCCTGGTCCAACAAATAGGCGGAGAAAGTGTGAGACCCTACCAACCTGAAGGGCTCTGGATAGAAAAAGGAAACTTCTCCCATAAACTCCTGAGATACAAAGTTACCAAAGGAGACAGCCTGTACAGGAGGTCCCTATACACCTTTGTGAAACGGACTTCTCCTCACCCTGCCATGACCGCCTTTGATGCGCCTAACAGGGATGTGTGTACCATCAAACGAGAAAACACTAATACCCCATTACAGGCATTGGTACTACTAAATGACCCTCAGTTTGTGGAAGCAGCAAGAGTCATGGCAGAGCGTATGCAGGTGGAAGGAGGGAATAGCCTGGAAGCTCAGATAGACTATGCCTTTATTCGCACTACAGGTAGAAAGGTGAGACCGGATGAAATGGGGCTCTTTAAAGACTTATTTCAGAATCAGTTAGAGAGTTTCCAACAAGATCCTTCACGCGCAAGAGAGTTATTAGCTGTGGGAGAGTATCCACGATCTAGGGAACTGGACCTATCAGCTACGGCTGCCCTGGCCATGGTCAGCAGCACCATTTTCAACCATGATGAAGCCTATACAAAAAGATAAGCCAAACAGCTATGCATTCCTGTAAGCAAGAAAAATCGAACTATTCCCGTAGGGATTTTCTTTCCAAAACTTCTTTAGGGTTGGGAGCAGTATCTCTGGCTTCCATGTTGAACCCTAATGCCCTATTCTCTAAATCTATGGGACCGGGTGATGGAATATTGGGGAGTACGCATTTTACACCTAAAGTGAAGCGGGTCATCTACCTCTTTCAGAGTGGGGCCCCTTCTCAATTGGACCTCTTTGACTACAAGCCGCTTCTAAACGAGCGGAATGGAGAGGACTTACCAGAAAGCATTCGCAAGGGTCAACGCCTGACGGGGATGACTGCAGGACAGGCTAAATTTCCCCTGGCCGGTTCTCAATTCTCCTTCAAACAACATGGCCAAAGTGGAGCCTGGATGAGTGATCTCATGCCACATACAGCTAAGATTGTGGATGAACTCTGCTTTATCAAGTCTATGTACACTGAGGCTATTAATCATGATCCTGCCGCTACCTTTATCCAAACGGGCTCACAATTTCCTGGAAGGCCTTCCATAGGATCCTGGGTGAGCTATGGGCTGGGATCTGACAATGAGAATCTCCCCTCCTTTGTGGTGTTGGTAACCAAAGACAAATATGGCCAGCCACTGTATTCACGTCTTTGGGGTAATGGCTTCCTGCCCTCACAGCATCAGGGGGTACAGTTCAGAGCAGGAAAAAATCCTGTATTGTACCTGTCTAATCCTCCAGGTGTAGATGCCAGCAGCAGGAGAGAGCAGTTGGACTACCTAAAAAAACTGGAAGAATTGAATCACGATAAACTCGGAGATCCTGAAATTCTGGCCCGCATGGCTCAGTATGAGATGGCCTTCCGTATGCAAACCTCTGTACCGGAAATCATGGATACCACCACCGAGCCTGACTACATCTATGATATGTATGGAGAAGATAGCCGTAAGCCAGGTACCTTCGCAGCCAACTGCTTACTGGCAAGAAGACTGGCAGAACGAGATGTGAAGTTTATCCAGCTATATCATCAGGGCTGGGATGCACACGGTAACCTTCCCTCCTCCATGAAAACACAGTGTAAGGAAACAGATCAGGCTACAGCAGCCCTCATTAAGGACCTCAAGCAGAGAGGCATGCTGGATGATACACTTGTAATCTGGGGTGGAGAATTTGGGAGAACCAATTATTCTCAAGGAAAACTTACTGCCACCAACTATGGGAGGGATCACCACCCACGCTGCTTCACCATCTTCATGGCTGGAGCGGGTGTTAAAGCTGGATTCTCCCTGGGAGCTACAGATGAGTTTGGATATAACATAGCCGAGCGACCTGTGCATGTCCATGATTTTCAAGCTACCCTCATGCATTTGTTAGGGGTAGACCATGAGCGTTTGACATTTAAGTTTCAAGGAAGAAGATATAGGCTAACAGATGTCCATGGAGAAGTGGTCAAAGAAATACTGGCATAACAAGAGTATATGGAGTTGATACTACTGGCAAGTATAGGAGATTTTATTGGGCGTTTTCATCCTTTGTGGGTTCACTTACCCATAGGATTTCTCATACTGGCTATTCTCCTGGAATGGTTTCAAAAGGACGGTTCAGAAACCAGCAAAAAGATCATCAATTTCTGCTGGCTATTAGCTGGTGTAAGTGCTGGCATAGCGTCTATTTGTGGGTGGATGCTGGCTGCTTCTGGTTCCTATCCGGAAGGGACGTTGTTCTGGCATAGATGGGTGGGCATACTGCTAACGGTGGGTTCATTCGGTATTTGGTGGATCAAAAAGCAGGATGACCTAATCCCTCAAAAATCACATCGTATCCTGAATATAGCTGTCTTGATCTTACTCACACTTGTGGGACACCTGGGCGGAAATCTCACACATGGCTCAGACTATCTGACGGAGAATGCACCAGAGTTTATCCAAACACTGACTGGAAATGAAGCTGATGCTTCTGAAGGACTACCTCAAATTGCTGATCCTGACTCAGCTTTAGCATATGCAGATCTCATTGAACCCATTTTCCAGCAAAAATGTATGGCCTGCCATAATGATGAAGTACAAAGAGGAGGCTTAAACATGGCTACCCCAGAGCTACTGATGGAAGGCGGAAAAAATGGCGCAGTGTTAGTAACTGGGAATGCAAGAGAAAGTGAGGTATTCAAAAGATTGATTCTTCCACACTCCAGTGAGAAGCATATGCCTACCAAAGGAGAACCCTTCACTTTCCAGGAAATAGCTATGCTTCAATGGTGGATTAATGAGCAGGCATCTTTCGAAGCAAGAGTATCCGAGCTCAGGCTTGAGGAAGACATTTCTCCTATTCTTCTCGCCCTTTATGGCATGGATACCAAGCCTAAACCCTGGTATGAAAAAGTTAGGCTTACTGCTCTCCCAGATGAAACCTTAGCCCCCATTCTCCAGGAAGGTTTTACGCTAGAATCTCTTTCGACAGAAAATCACCTTCTGGAAGTCAGTTTTAAGGGAAACAATTTCTCTCCAGAAAAATTGCAATCCCTCAGTTCTATTAAAGAGCATATTACCTGGCTCTACCTGGAAAATATTGAGCTAGGTGACGAAGCGCTAAAAACCATAGGAACTTTCCCTAATCTCACCAGATTAAGGGTACAACAAAATCCTATT
>JBCBKZ010000810.1:0-2709 GCA_038520955.1 Bacteroidota bacterium
CTGGACCTGGCAACTGTAAAGAAGCTATGCCAAAACGGGATACAGTATAGTGCCTTGACAGAGGAAGAAAAACAAACTTCCCTGACTTTCTGGGAAAGTAAGTGGGAAGCCTTTGTTTCTGAGAGTATACATGTTTTGCAAGGGTCCTAAGATAAGCTCAGAGAACCTCTGGCTTTGCTGATGGCTTCAATTAATCTTTCCTTGGTGATGGGTTTGGTCGTGAAATCATTCATGCCGGCCCCGAAGGCATTTTCTCTGTCCTGTCGTGTGACATTGGCAGTAACGGCAATAATGTATACAGGATCAAAACTCTGGTCTTTTTCCCATGCACGAATGCTTTTGGTAGCCTCAATCCCATCCATGACCGGCATCTGAATATCCATTAAAATCAGGTCTATTTCTTCCTTCTGGTAAGCCTGATATCCTTCCTGCCCGTTATTAGCCACAGATACTGCATGTCCCATCTTCTGAAGCATCTTCAAAATGACTTTTTGGTTAATGAGATTATCTTCTACGACAAGGATATGTAATAGCTGATCTTCTTCCTGAGTTGTGGGTTGACTCTTCGTTTTGTTTGTTAATGTGTCCAATGCCATAGCTTGTCTTTTTAGTGTAATGGTAAACCAAAAACGGGATCCTTTCCCCACAATCGAGTGTAGACCTATCTCCCCTTTCATTTTCTCTACAATCCTTTTTGAGATGGCGAGCCCTAAGCCCGTACCACCAAAATTTCTGGTAGTAGAGGAATCTGCCTGCGTAAAGGCAGAAAACAGTCTTTCCTGAACTTTTCTGGAAATCCCTATTCCAGAGTCTTCTACTGAGATCTTAAATCCTATTTCTTCCGGGGAAATAGACTCCTGCTCCACTTCCAGTCGCACAAAACCATGCTGAGTAAACTTGATGGCATTATGCATCAGATTCGTGATGACCTGTTTGATCTTTGTAGGATCTCCTATCAGTTGACTGTCAAAAAACTCAGGGAACTTTATTTCTAGTGTGATGCCCTTCTCTTTTGCCTGGATAGCCAGGAGCTGATAAACAGCTTGTATCTCTTCTCCCAGGTCAAACTCCACATTCTCCAAATCCATCTTTCCTGATTCTATCTTTGAGAAATCTAGAATATCATTGATGATTCTCAGGAGATTATCAGCAGACTTGGAAATGATTCTTCCGTATTCTTCCTGTTGTTGATTCAGAGGCGTATCCAGTAAAAGTTGCGTAATCCCTATTACGCCATTTAGGGGTGTTCGTATTTCATGGCTCATATTGGCCAGGAAAAGGCTCTTACTTTTGTTTGCCTGATCTGCGGCCTCCTTCTGTGCTTGTAGTTTCTCTACATAGGCAGAAAGCTCTTCTTCCAGTATGGCAAAGTTGCGTGTAAGGGCCCCTATTTCATCATTGCTCACAGGAGGGAGAGAAACGGATTCATTCTTGGTAAAACCGTTCTGGACAAAATTCTGAATGGATTTGCTTAGCAGGACAATGGAGGAGGTGAGCTTGTGAGAAAGGCTTATACTGAGCCAAATCCCGCTTAGCAATAATAGAGATACTATGCTGATATATAGCATGCGGAGAAGGAACATTTGCTGCTCCTTTTCTGCTTGTACTTCAGAGATTAGCTCCCTAAAGAGGGTTTCCAGATAAAGTTGTTCATTCTGGATAATGAAAAGTAAACCGCTTTGAGAGACGCCATCTATTTTCTGGTCCAACTGGACTAACTCCTGAAAGTATTTTTGATACTCAGAGAGCCATTTACGCATGCTTTCAGCCTCCGCTGATTTGACGCTATTCAGGCCATTTAGATAGGTTCGGTATTCTTCTATCCCCTGCTCATGATTAATGATGTACTTGGTTTCTTTTCTGATGAGGTAATCTTTTTCATGCCTTCTCAGCATAAGCATGAAGACCTTACTTTTATCATCTTTTGTACTCTTCTCCAGTTTATGAATGACCTTTCGCATTTTCCCTACCAGGCCATATCTTTCATATCCGCGTTCCAGCATGACTAGCCTCAGTTGCTCCCCTTCATTCCGATAATCATTCAGGTGTTGAGAGATGCTGTTAATTTTCTCTCCTACATGGAAATCTATGTCGGTTCCCAAGGTCTTTAATAAGCTGAGTTGCGTTTCTATTGAATCCAATAGAAGAATATGTTTCTCATAGGTTTCACTGCTTCCAGTTTCAAAAAAGGTACTATTGGAGTTATCATTACTAGTGAAACTGACCAGGACTGGGTAGTCAGTGAGTAATAACCGATAGGTTTGGTTAGCGGAAAGCTGGAAATCGTGGAGGAATTCTCTTCGGTTTTGGAATAGGGAGTTTAGCCACACTGAAATAATGGTAAGTGTGATAAACGCGGCAAATGCTATAAGTAATTTGTTCCGGAAATTTAGTTGCATGAAACCTACTACTTACCTATTCTGATCATCAATATAACGGATGAGGATAAGAGAGGATTAGGGGTAGTAGAATCTCTTTTGAAAGGAGAAAATAGATTTAGTTGGAGAATAGATACAGGCCTTTCTTTTTACGTGTAATGCAACAAATTTCTTACGACTTATCTGGGCTTACTCCCTGGTTTATTCTCAATTCACAATCATCATGATACATTTCTCTTCCTAAAAACGGTGTTCTTCCTGCCTACTGTTACATGATCAGGGATAGGTAATATCAGAGGCAGATTAGCATGAGATCCTTCTTGAACCATAA
>JBCBKZ010000811.1:0-2705 GCA_038520955.1 Bacteroidota bacterium
AATCCATCCTTAATCACATTATTGATCTGAACAATGAGTGATCCAGTCCATCTCCCCCCACTGGAAGTCAGCATAGCCACGCCAAAGTTTTCCTTGGGATGGATAGAGTAGTTAGAGGCAAACCCATCCACATCTCCTCCATGCCCAAAATCTCCTGAAGCCCATGAAAACATCCCAAACCCATAATCCCCTATGCCTTCATAGGCTACCTCAGTATCTGAGGAGACCATAAGCGGACTCAGCTCATTCGTCTCTTCATAAAGTCTGTAAGCTTGTAACTGAGACTTCATTATACGTAACAGATCAGCCATAGTAGTACTGACAGTAGTTGCTGGAGATAGCTTTCCCATCACCCAGCCTTTAGTAGGAATTTGTCGGTTCTCTTTTCTGTAGGGGGTAACCAGTTGAGGATTTTCGGTAGGCAGGGTGTAGAAGGTTTCCTCCATTTTATTGGGCCCAAATACATACTTAGCGAGCAACTCTTCATAAGGTGTTTCCTTAGCTCTTTCCAAGAGATATCCTAGAAGTCCATAGCCAAAATTGGAGTATCTGTATCCAGCATTTTTCTTCAGCTTCAGCCTTGCCAATTCCTGCAGTAAGTCCTCTTCCGTATATTCGTATAAATAGGGATCTCCATCCTTTCTTTTGTATCCTACTTTGGCATTTCTGGGTAGTCCTGCCCTATGATGCAATAGCTCTCGAAAAGAAATAGCCGCCAGCTTTTCTCGGGTTTTATTAGAAATGGACGCAGGTAGAAAGTCTGTAATGGGTTGCTCCAGTTTAAGGGTACCCTCCAGTAACAAGGTATTAGCGATGGTACCTGCCATCATTTTACTGAGAGAAGCTATTTGATAGATGCTATGCTCATCCACTTCTTTTTTCTCACTCCTGTCATGGTATCCTCTATGAATATAGATTGGATCCTTTCCCGGGAGTAATACTCCTACACTTAGGGCAGGTAGTTCTTCCACTTCAAAGATGCTATCCACTATAGCTTCTACTTTTTCCAGGTAAATGTTTTCCTGGGCAAGAAGGGGCTGATAGCTAAGACATAATCCCAAAATGAGGCTGATAAGGATTGAATAAACTTTCTTTTCCATAGGTCTGAGTAGGTTGGTTGAATATGAATGTCTACTCAATAGATGAAGTTCATATAGGAAAAGTTGTATTCTCGGGTAAATAAATCCTGACTGGCTGTTATGAGTTCCTACTCTTTCTCTTCTGGAAGAATCCCATGGTTTGTTGGTATCCTAACTTCTCGAAGAAGGCTTCATTCTGAGGTTGGACTCCGAAAGAGAGGGTTGAGGGGGAAGCTTCATAGACCATTTCCATTAGTACTCTTCCAATCCCTTTCCCCTGATAATCAGGCCTTACCAGGATTTCTGTTAAGGTGGAGAAAAGGTAGCCATCGGTTAATAATCTGGCACAACCCACTAATACTTCCCCATCCCAAGCAGTAAAGTTGATGGTATTCTCCAGGGCTAGTTGAAGCTTTTGCATATCATATGTTCCTGGCCAAACGGCCATCACTAGCTGGAGGAAATCTTTTTCATTTAAGGATGAATCATCAATTCTATACGTTATTTGGTCTTCCATTTTGCTACTGATTAGCTTGAATTTCAGGGAGGGAAGAAAGCCATTCCTCACACTCCTCTGGACTTCTCAACCTATGAAATTGTATATGGGAATACCTAGGGTCATCTGGTAGCTTGCTGTAGCGTCTCACATTTTTACGGTAAGTCCTCAAGGTCCACAGAACGATGGAATCATGAGAAAACAGCATCCCCAGACTTTCCCGATTATTGGTGCCAGGCCATAGCTCTTTTTGATCTATGATACGGGAGACGGCCCTGGAAACTGCCTGCCAAAGGGTCCGCCAAAAGGAGAAATCAATCCAGACGATGGTATCAGTCCGGGCCCACTTTATGTGATTGGTACGAGAATAGTTTCCATCCAGTACCCAGCAATCCTGGTCCAGCGCTTTCTCCAACTTTTCAAATAGCACCTCATCTGAAGGTTCAGCCCAGTTAGGGCCCCAGTAAAGAGCGTCCAGTTCTATATAGGGATAACCTAATTTTGCTGCCAGCTTTCTCGAGAAAGTGGACTTTCCGGAACCACTGGTCCCAATGACATTGATTTTTTTCATAGCAGCTGAGAACTGATTTTTTATGAAGATAGGAAAACATGCAAAAAGCCCCGCATGGGGGCCTTACTCACAACTAACCTATTTGAACACAGCAGGTTAGTCTACAGGGAACTATACGTATTCTTAATTAGCGTTCTTCTTGCAGAAGTAAATGCCCTTATGATCTGTTCCCCCCTCTGAATACTTGCTTACCCCTTCTCCTGATCCAAACAAGGCAAAACAGCTTCCTTCAGGATAGGAACTAAGATCTACTATACCTGTAAAGGTAAACTCTTTCCCCTCTACCGTACTGTTCTGATAGTTCAGAATAACCCTTTCCTCAGGGGCAAAACCAGACAAACAAGAATCTTCCTTTAATAGCACTCGCTGATCCTCTATGGTGAATTTGGAAGCATTCTCCTCATATAATAGCACACTTACTTCTTTCAACTCAGTATGGGTGGTAAACCTGATGCGGATGGAATCATTCCCGCTACTCAAATCCACTAACATCTTATGCATGGGAGATTGTTGAATATCAATCTTCACGACTCCATTTAGTACATCATCATCATAGCAG
>JBCBKZ010000812.1:0-2699 GCA_038520955.1 Bacteroidota bacterium
TTTTAGTGATGAAGAAACAGAGGATCTCTTTCAAGAAAAGATGACTACCATAAGCCTTAATTTCTGGGATGCAGATAGTGGGGTTTGGGTTCCATGGTTAGCAGCAGACCTTTATTATACGCAGGTAGGATTTGTTACCACCTCTACCCTACCAGAGTTAACGGATGCTTATAAAGTATACCCTATCCCTTCAAACGATCAAGTAGTATTTGAGTTCAGTGATTTCGATAAAGCTAATGTTGAATTGTACAATCTGGCGGGGCAGTTACTAAAGACAGAAGAAATTAGGTCTAAGGAAGCCATCTCCCTTACTGGCTTACCTAATGGCGTATACATTTACCAGATAACCTTAGACGAGGAAACATTTCGGGGAAAACTGGTGAAGGAATAGCATAGGTCATTCTTATAAATTAAAGCCATCTCGAGTTTTCGGGATGGCTTTTTCTATTTTTTAAGGGGTAGATAGGAAAGGCAAACTTCCCACTGGTAACCTAAGGGTAGATTTTCCAGAAAAGAATACATTGATCCTCTTAGAGAGATTCTTAAGCGGATAGAACTAACTCATGCTTGTTCAGCAAAATGGTCAAAGCGCATGTGCCGGAGCTTCAACCGGTATCCTGTCTTTGGATGGATATTCTTAAAGTGAGAAAGTAGTGCTTATAAGCTGGACATAAGGATCATTACTTATGCCTTCTCAGTCAGCAAATATTTCTTCAGAAAGTCTCTTAGCCCTTCCAGTTTGATGGGTTTAGTAATGAAGTCGTTCATTCCGGCATTCAAACATCTGTCTCTATCATCCTTGGAGGCATTAGCTGTCATAGCAAGAATGATGGGCTGTGAAGAAAGGTCCATTTTCCTGATTTCCTCCGCTGCGGTTACGCCATCCATTTCTGGCATTTGCATGTCCATGAGTACCAGATCAAAAGGTCTCAGCTTGATGAACTCTATGGCTTCAAGTCCATTATTGGCCACTTCTGCTTTTACATTAAACTTGGCTAACATCTTCTGTGCTACCCGCTGATTTACTTTATTGTCCTCTGCCAATAAAATGTGGAAGGAAGAGAGATCTATGGCTTCATTTGCACTCTGCTTAGGAGTTACTCTCCCAGGAATATTTGCAGAGGCTGACAACTGCTGATTTAATAGCCTAAACAGGTCTTTCTTTCTTGCCGGCTTTTGAAGAATACAGTTAAAAAGATCTCTTTGAATATCCTTGGACCCAAGATTAACTGAACTTAGCAGCATAAGAGGAAGTTTTGAGGCCTTGGAATTCTTCCGAATTCTTGTGGCCACTTTACCTCCATCCATTTCAGGCATATGCATATCCAGTATGGCAAGGTCTGGTAGTACTTCCTTTGTAACTGCTTCTAACAGAAGTAAAGGATTGGAAAAGGTTTGTATAGTTAGCCCTACAGACGTTAGCTGTTTTTCAAGAATAAACAGATTGGTATGGTTATCATCCAGTATCCAGACTGTTTTACCAGAAAAGTTCATGGGAGCATGTGCTAAGCTAGCCTTCGAATTCTGACTGATTTCTGCCTGAACAGTAAAATGAAAGGTAGATCCCTTTCCCATCTCACTTTCTACCCAGATCCTTCCTCCATGTAGTTCTACCAGCTTTTTAGAAATAGCCAATCCAAGCCCTGTCCCTCCATACTTTCTGGTAGTAGAGGCATCTACCTGGGAAAATGACTTAAACAACTTCGCTATTTTCTCTTCAGGAATCCCTATCCCTGTATCAGATACCGAAAAATGGAGGGTGCTTATTTTTCCATTTCTTTCCACCTCGTTGACTTTAACCAGAATTTCCCCTGTAGAAGTAAACTTAATTGCGTTCCCCACCAGGTTGACCAAGACCTGCCTGATCCGGGTAATATCTGCGTTGACGGTAACTGGAACAGATTCTTCTGCCAAATACAGTAACTCAAGTCCTTTCTTAAAGGCTTTATTAGATAAAAGGTCCAGGGTTTCTTCTATAGGTTCAATGACATCAAAGGCCACTTTCTCCAGTTCCAGATTACCAGACTCTATCTTTGAGTAGTCGAGAATATCATTGATGACAGATAATAAAGATTCCCCACCTGTGCGTATGGTAGCCAGGAACTGCTCCTGTTCGTCATTTAGCTCAGTATCTGACAACAAACTCGTCATCCCAATAATGGCATTTAGGGGTGTTCTGATCTCATGGCTCATGGTAGAAAGAAACTCTGTTTTAGCCACAGAAGAGGCCAAGGCTTGTTCTTTTGCCCTAATAAGATCAAACTCACCTTTTTTCCTGGAGGAGACATCCCTGAGAATAGACACCCAGTGCGTGTACCAGCCCGTTTCATCTGCTATGGGCGTAATGATGAAATTTGCCCAAAACTCTGAACCATCTTTTCTGTAGTTGATGATTTCGATCTCCACAGACTCCCATGCTTGAAGTGCTTTTTTGAGCCTTTTTAGTTCCTCGCGGTCAGAACCTGACCCCTGGAGAAGACGGGGCGTTTTTCCCAGCACTTCTTCTGGAGAATAGCCGGTAAGTTTGCAAAAGGCGGGATTCACATAGATAATTTCAGGTCCATTGTCATCGGCATCTATGGGTTCAGCCTTGGTAATTAGTACAGCATCTTTCGCGTGCCTAACTACAGATTCCAGTAGGTTTATCTGATCCCTATTTCTGATCCTATCTGTGATGTCATAGTTTAGATCGAAAGCAC
>JBCBKZ010000813.1:0-2694 GCA_038520955.1 Bacteroidota bacterium
CCAAAAAGGTAAAGGATTATATAAATAAGGGTCAGAAGCGCAGTGTCAAGGCGAAAAAGAATATTCTTGCCTCCTTTCTCATTAAGGGGGGGAGCATTCTTATAGGGTTCATATTATTTCGACTTTACATTGAATATCTGGGTAAGGAAGTATTTGGGATGTGGGATGTCATCGCCAGTATACTTACCTGGTTTACTTTCTTTGACGTAGGACTTGACAAAGGACTGAGGAATAAATTTGCTCAGGCCCTGGCTAAAGGCCAAAAAGAACTGGCTCGTAGTTATGTAAGTACTACTTATGCCATTCTCTTTGTTATATCGATAGTAGTTCTGGCACTTTTCTTCTTAATCCAGCCACTCCTGAACTGGGCTACTATTTTTAACATAGCACCAGAGAAGGTAGTGCAAATGAGTAGTGTCATGTTGGCAGTATTCAGTTTCTTCTGTGCTAACTTCGTCCTGAAGATTATTACCACTATCTACAAAGCTGATCAGAGACCTGCCTTTTCTGATCTTATCAGCCTGATCAATAATGTATTCATTCTGATCATTACGGTTCTACTGATCAATTTTACAGAACCTTCCCTTTTATACCTGGGGGTAACTCTGGCAGGAGTTCCAGTAGTAGTTCTCTTCTTCCTGACCATTTACTCCTTTAGAAAAGATTATAAAGAATACAGTCCTTCTCTTAAGTATGTGAAAAAAGAATACTTCGGAGATTTGGCTTCCATAGGGTATCAGTTTTTCATCATTCAGATCATTTCTATCATCATCTTCTCTACTGATAAAATGATCATTACCCAGATCTTTGGGCCTTCTGAAGTCCCTGCCTATTCAGCAGCCTTCAAATACTTCGGAATGGTGACCAAGATTTTCACCATCATCATCGTTCCTTTCTGGTCAGCCTATACAGAAGCATATAACAAGGATGACTTTGACTGGATAAAAAGGACCAACAAGAAATTGCGGGGCATTTGGAAACTCTTACTAGGATTGAGTATCGTCTTACTAAGTATTTCGCCCTTCGTGTTTAAGTTATGGGTACCCAATTTGGAGATCCCATTTTTCCTCTCCCTAAGTATGTTTTTCTATGTAAATATCCTGGCATGGGGGAGAATCTTTGTGATATTTATTAATGGAGTAGGGAAGGTGAGATTGCAAATGTTGACCTCCATCATAGGAGCCGTCATCAACATCCCACTGTCTATTCTCTTTGCCAAACACCTTGGACTGGGTTCTGCCGGTGTAATCTTGGCTAGTATTATATGTTTATTATATGGGCCCCTGTTGGCGCCTATTCAGTATAAGAAGATTATATCCAAAACAGCCGTAGGCATTTGGAACAAATAACATTCATAGCATAAAATATGGATACCAATATTTTATATGTAGTCTCTGGTGGTCACTCTGGCTCTACCCTGCTTGATATTCTGGCTGGATCCATCCCGGATGTATTTTCTACCGGAGAATTGGTATACATGCCTTGGCAGGTTTGGAGAAATGGAGAGACATGTCCTAATAAAGAGGACTTGTGTACCTGTTTGAAACCTCTCAAGGAGTGTGAAGTGTGGAGTAAGGTATTGGAAAGGCTCAATCAAGATGTTCCTTATGACATCTTTGAAGATCCCATGAAGTTCCGCGTAGCCATAGCGAAAGATCCTGTCTATGGAACCAGATCCAAGTGGAGAAGAGCGTGGAGAAAGATCAAAACAGATCATTTAGACGATTCCACCTTCTGGAACATGGTATCAGGCATGATGTCTGCGGTATCACATGAGGGAGTGGATAATACCTGGAAAATAGCTGATATATTTGGTGAGCTTTATGGAACCAAATACTTAGTAGATTCCTCCAAGGATCCACTAAGATTGTACTACCTAAGCAAAAAGCATCCTGAGCGCCTCAAGACACTAGTCCTGATCAGGGATGTACACGGAGTAGCTAATTCTGGTAAAAACAGAGGAGAACCTCTGGAAGAAGGAGCACAGAAATGGCTAAACCACTACAACAAAAAGATTAAACCTGTTATAGATACCCTGGACCCTTCTTCCTGGATGCTAGTGAGGTATGAAGACATAGCTCAGAATCCAGGAAAAGTACGTGAAGAGATCGCCAACTTCATTGGGATAGAAGAACCTGGGCCTCTACCTGTGATCAACCCTCAGGTAGGATATCACCTGGTTGCAGGAAACAAGATGAGATATAGAGGAGAAGTGAAGTTCAAGCATGATGTGAAGTGGAAGAGACAGCTGAATGAAGATGAGATTAAGATGCTGGATGAAGTTGCTGCTCAGGTAGACCCATTTTTTAGAAAAGTACCACAAACCGTTTCTTAACAGCCCTAATTTAGAATTTACTTATGCGAATCCTCTGGTTCACAAATACACCTTCTCTTGCAACGGAAAAATTGACCGGGTCTTTTGTCGTAGGAGGCGGATGGATGGAATCCATGGAGAAAAAAGTCAGGGAACTACCTAACGTTGAGTTGGGGGTGGCCTTCTCCTGGGCCTGTCAGGAAGTAGAAGAGTTGAATCTGGACGGGAATACCTACTTCAAGTACCCTTCCTTTCCTCAGGGAAAATGGAATAAGTATGTGAGCCGTATCACTAACTCCATAGAACCTGGAGATGAAGTGGCTTACTACCTGGATATAGTTGAGAGATTTAAGCCGGATGTCATCGGATGACATCCGGCT
>JBCBKZ010000814.1:0-2693 GCA_038520955.1 Bacteroidota bacterium
ATAATGTATGCTTACTATTACGGAAATCTGATAAAATAGTTTTGCATACACATAAAATAGTAAAAGTATCATATATGATAGTAAAACTTTTAATTTTGGAATTCGTATTGGACAATATGTTTCACCAATAAACCTTGCATTCCTATGAGATATAACCCCTTGCTTTTTTTCTCAATGATTGGATTGTGGATGTTCTCAGCTTGTGCTACGATCAAGCCTGGAGAAGTGGGAATGAAACAAACCTTTGGTAAGCTACAGCCAGAGATTTATGATCCCGGTCTTGTAGGCTTCAATCCCATCGGTACACAGATAATTAAGGTACCTACCAGAACAGTAAACAGGGAAGTAGTGCTAAGTCTTCCTTCAAAAGACGGGCTAAATGTCCGCTCAGAAATATCTATTCTATATAGAATTAACGCCAGCTTGGCGCCTAAGGTAGTACAGGAAGTAGGCCTGAATTATGAAGATGTAGTCATTCTTAGTGTCTTCAGATCTGCAGCAGCAGATGTATGTTCCCGCTTCCTGGCTAAAGACATGTATACCGCAGGCAGACTAGAGATTGAAAAGCAGATTCGAGCCCAAATGGAGACTATTCTACAGCCAAGAGGTTTTGAGATTGAGAATGTACTGATGAAGAGTATTCAACTTCCTAACGGTTTGGTTCAGGCCATAGAAGACAAATTGGAAGCAGAACAAAATGCTCAACAGATGACCTTCGAACTTCAGCGTGAAGAATTAGAAGCCCAGAGAAAAATCATAGAGGCCAAAGGAATCAGGGATGCTCAGCAGATCATAGAAACAGGACTTTCTGAACAGATCATTAAATGGCAAACCATTGAAGCTTTCAGAAGTCTGGCAAGTGCGCCAGGTTCCAGGCTTATCATAACAGATGGAAAAGCTCCGCTTCTCATCAATGAAGAAGCAGATCAATAGAGTAAACAGTTAGTTGACGGTTATTAAATGTGCAATTTAACGGTCGGCTTTCCTCCCGGAAGCCGGCCATTTTAATCCTACTAAATACTATGAAAAAGCCATGGATCATTCTCTTAATGGTATGCGTGGGTAGCAGTTCGACTATGTTTGCCCAGCACTTTCAGGAAAGATTACAGGAAGGAAATCAGCACTTCCTGGCTCAGGAATACTATGAGGCCTTAAATGCCTATAATGAGGTATTGGCTCAAGATGCTCAACATGCGGAAGCTTATCTTAGGAGGGGGCTCACTTTCAGGAAGGTAGGAGATTCAGAACGCTACTTACAGGATTTCCAGAAAGTGGCTAAGCTGGATCCTGACATGCTTCTCAGATATAGAACAGGCAGAAGTTACTTCCCTGCCAGCCTAAAGGAAGATAAACAGACTGAAAAATTGTACTGGTAAATCACTGTCGGGTAGCATAGATGATCTTTGCTACCTGAACTTATTCTTCTTCTTCAAAAGAAATCTCATCCAGGCTTACACGATGGGAAACCACCTTCTCCCTGGTAGAATCTACCAATCCAAAATCCACATAAGAGCCCTTCTCTGAAAACGTGATATCCAACAAGCCTACATTGTTTTGGGGAATAACATCCCCAACTCTGTTTTTATTAGGCTCTATGATATCCCAAATTTGGGTGATCCCACTTGAGGTCAGGTCATAGATAGGGTAGAGGGAGTCCACTTCCATCCTTGACAATTCTCCCCAGTGCACATCTCCTGATAAAAAAATGACACCATTGGCCTTCGTTTTTTTGATCAGGTCCAGCATCTTCTTTTGCTCCATGGGGACATTGGTCCAGGATTCCCAGCCATTATACTCATGGCTAAACTGATTACTGGAGGCGATGATCCTCAGATCTGCAGGCTTGGCCAGCACTGTTTCTAACCATGCCCACTGAGCTTCTCCAAGGAAGGTACTATCAGCATCCAGATTTAGGGCGTAGTCGTTTTTATGAATACTATCCTCTGCGCTTCTATGAATCAAATCATCTCTGAAGGTACGTGTATCCAGAAAGATCAGTTGAAGTTGGTATTGTCCCACCGGCACCATTTCAGATCCATAGATCCCGGCGTGGCTTCTTCTGTCAGAGTCCATAGGTACTTCCCAGAAGTCCATGAAAATCTCCTTGGATTCTTCCTTAAAGGGATAGTGTCTACCTGCATCATTTTCTCCATAATCATGGTCATCCCATACTGCCCTAAGCTGAGAACCTTCTTTCAGTGCTGTGTATCCAGGCTTTGCTGCTAGCCTGGAATATTTAGCCCTGAGGGTATCCATGATCCTGCTGTCTCCATAAATATTGTCTCCCAGAAATATGAAATAGTCTGGGGTCATTTCTGCCGCTATTTCCAGCATAGGTTGTGGCTTATCCTGATGCGCACAGGAGCCTAGCATAATTCTTATATGAGCGTCCTGTGGTTCCTCTGAAGAACAAGCCGTTAAAAGAAGAACTGTGGATACAAAAAGAAATGAATAGAACTTCATAGCTAAATAGTTAAGCAAGTGTGTTGGCTAACTCTTCTGGAAGATTCTTGTCAGAAGTTAGGTGAATAGTGTGGAATCCCATCCCTTTGGCCGTTTCAATGTTAGCCTGGCTGTCATCTATGAAGAGAGCTTTGGAAGCTTCTATCCCATATCTGCGCAGGATCACTTCAAATATTTCCTTATCGGGCTTCGCCATCTTTTCAGCTCCAGACACCACTATTCCTTCAAAG
>JBCBKZ010000815.1:0-2694 GCA_038520955.1 Bacteroidota bacterium
GCTTTTTTGCCATTCCTTTACCCACTTTTCCTGAAAGAGATTCTCACTTCCAGTATGGATAGCCAAGCTCAACTCTTGCACATCCATTTTACTTCTCAGAAACTTAATCCATGAAGCCAGTAATAATTCATCTACTTTAGAGGTGGTTTCCAACTGCACTTCTCCCTCCATAAGTTCTGGAAGAAATTTCTGATAGCCCGCCTGATAGAGTTTTTCTTCCCAGTAGCTCAGAGAATGACCTTCATACTCTTCCAACTGCGAAATGGCTAAGCCCGCCTGCAAAACCATATTTCCCTTTTCACCTACATACATAAGGTTAAGACATTTCCTGATTCCCATCTTAACTTGAGAATCAAAAATAGGGTCAACAGTGAGATAGATTTCTTTTCTTTTGACATCACAATGACAAGGGGTGGTAGATCCGGTAACCAAGCCTTTTTTTTCCGCTGTAGGATAGAGCTGGACAGGGATTTGATCTTCCTCTGGAATACGCCTAACTAATTCTTCAGCAGCTTTTGCTAGTTCTTTTGACCAGTTAAGGAGAGATACACTATCCTCTCCCCCACCGCGAAAGAAAAGTCGGAAATGATCTGTCTGATGCTCAGTGATATCAGTCTCTCTCAGGTCCCAAAAGGCCTCCTCGGATATTTGCCATGGAGCATCACTAGAATAGGCAAACTGGCCCATAGCTAACTTTTGACTTCCCTGGAATACTTCTACTCCCCACTGTCTCCAGGTGTTTAGGTTCCTTCCCTCAGGCGTATCCTTAAACCACTGTACTACGTCCTCATCCTGACTCCCGGTAGTCATCCATAATGGCATGGAAGGATTCAGCGGATTAGGATAGGTATTTAAATGAAGAATGACTCCATCTTCTTTAAAAGTCGCGTCTTGTATTTTCAGCCCTTGATTAGAAAAGCTAATAGGCAGGTCCCTGGCCAGAGAATTTAGCATGCCACTAGCAGGAAGCTTTCCAAGAAATAGCAAGGCATGCGTCTGTAGATCTTCTGTGCTAATGGCATCATCTGCTTTTACCAGGATTTCTATCTCTGACTCCTGGCTTGAAATTCTTTGAGCGACAGAATCATAGAAAGCCGAATAGGGAGTAGCATGTGCGTAGCTAATGATGATTTTAGGAGAATCTCTGAATGCACGTAGTAGTTCCCTCCGATTTTCAGGATAGGTATCTGAAACAGCAGATTCAGCTCCACAGCTACAAATCAGTAGAAGGAGAAATACAAAACTTACAGAGGATGAAAAGATTCCCTTAGTGTTGGCCATGTCGATGTTTGAACAACTAATATACGTTTTCAAGGAGAAAGATTAGCACTATTAATCTAGTAGAATAATGGGTTGGTCTATTTTGAACATGTCTTAGATAGAGGGAGTAGTTTATGGAAAAATTTACCTATAAGCTGCATATCCAAGAAGGATTGCGCCCTATTTCACCAGAGAAAATTATCCTTAGGCCAAGAATAACTCCTTATACTGTCTGCTAATAAGCTAATCTTTTCCTCTCTCATGGACTTGAGATTATCCAATGAGAAAGATTCCGAACCCCATTTTTCCTTCAGGGATTGAGGAAGTCTTAAAACATATCTCTCAAAATAGAATATGTATTCACTTGTCCAGTACCATTCCCCATCAGTGAAGGTGGTAATATCTACTATTTCATTGGTTAAAGGGCAACGGAATTTCGTTCGTACTTTTCCTAGCCATTGGCCACTCTTCAAATAGAGGAGGTCTAATTCTTCTTCTTTACTCAAGGAGGTTCTAGGATGAATAACTTCCTCATAAAATGAAGGTCTATCTACTGATCTAAACTCCTTCCAAAATCCTACCAACTTCATAATTATACTATTCTTTAAGGGCTGAGCCCGAATAAAGTTTTACTATTTCCTTTATTACTAGCTGCGGATCCTTCTTCCAGACTTTATGTTCAGTTCCATTAGCTAATACGTAAGTATGATTCGGGAGATTTCCATAGTCTCTAAGGCAGTTGGCCATTCGGATCATGTCTTCTTCTGTATCCCCTATTTCTTTGGTAGGTTCTCGGATTTCTGCAGCTATGACCGTTACAGGAACAGCACTAGTTATAAATCTGTCGGACATATAGTCGGTAATCTCAGGGAAGTGCTGAAGTACGTAGTATAAGCCTGCTTTATATTCTTTGATCAATTTCCAGTTTTCCTTAGAGATAGAGCTTCTTACTTTCTCTGCATACTTGGGATTAATTCCGCACGGAGTGGCTACATCTATGAATACGGCCCCTGTAATCTTTCCCTTATTTCTCTGGGCGAACTCAGAGGCATAAAAACTGCCGAAGGAATGAGCTACGAGGAAGTAGTCTGCTTTGTATCCCACCTTCTTCAAGACCTTCTCCAGATGCTTAACTTCTCTCTTGAAGGAGATTTTCGTACTGTCTATTCCACTTTTCCCCAGGCCAGCCCTATCATATCTGATAAGGGTAGCCCCTGTGGCTTCATATATCTCCTTCAGCAAAGGCTCCCAAACGGATCCATCATCTCCATTCCCTGCTTCAAAAAGGATGGGCGTTCCTTCTCCTGGGAGAACGTTTACATGTAAGGAATGACTGCCAACATTGATTAGGGTGTCTAGCTCCTGGGCCAGACCCTGGAAATGAAGGAATAATATCCCAAAAAGGAATAAGTAGATAGGTTTTCTCATTTGGTG
>JBCBKZ010000816.1:0-2691 GCA_038520955.1 Bacteroidota bacterium
CAGACTTTTATACTTCAAAGACAAGTTTCCTGAATTGACTAATGATGATGTCATTGCTAAAACAGTGCAGGAAATAGACAAGATCAATCAGGAGCTGAAAAATGCCAGCAGTAGACTTAAAAAGATCAAAGAGAAAAGACTGAGGCTGCTGGAAATGCGTATGGATAACTACGCCAAGGTTACGGAAAATAGAGAAGTAATTGAGGAGCAGTTACAGACCATAGAAGAGCTGGTAGAATACATAAAGGATCAGCCTATCAGTATGCAGAATACTGAGAAGGAGGATATCATGATTGATAATCTCCTCTTTGAAACAGAGCAAACCCAGCAGAGCCTGGAGGAAATTGAAAGCCTTATGCAGTCTGAATTCTATCCCGGGATAGTAGATGACTATAGCTCCGAATTGGGTTCTGATTTCGAGGAAAGTTTGAAGGAATAACTTCTTATTCCCCTTCCCAAAATCGTTTTGTTTTTTCTCCTGAATATGTTCACTTTACTGTGAAACCTATATTTATTCCCATGTACCAGTATCTCATCACCGAGCCCAAAAATCACACCCTCGTTATCATCCTGAACAGGCCCAAGGTCTTGAACGCACTTAAGCGTGATATGATTGAGGAACTCAAGGATGCCATTACCAATTTCATTGCTGATCCTGAACTGAGAGGAGCGGTTATCATAGGTTCCGGTGATAAGGCTTTTGCTGCTGGTGCGGATATTTCCGAATTCAAGGACCTGGAAACGGTAGAAGCTGCTGCAGCTAGCGGGAAGCTGGGACAGAGTGTTTTCCAACTCATAGAGGACGCGCCCAAGCCTATCATAGCAGCAGTGAATGGATTTGCCCTGGGAGGAGGATGTGAGCTTTCCATGGCTTGCCATATGCGCATAGCAGCTGAGAACGCTAGATTCGGACAGCCGGAGGTGAAGCTTGGACTGATAGCCGGATACGGTGGTACCCAAAGATTGACGCAGCACATCGGAAGAGCTAAAGCTACAGAGCTCTTACTTACTGCAGACATGATTAATGCTGAGGAAGCCCTGAGGCTTGGGTTGGTAAACTATGTGGTGCCCCTGAGTAAACTGACAGAAAAGTGCCTGGAAGTGTTACGCAAGATTTATGACCAATCACCTTTAGCTGTGGCCCTCACCCTGGATGCCATAGGGGCTGGGGTAAAAGGAGAAGACGGCTATACGCGTGAAAGAGAGAATTTTGGGAAGGCCCTCATCTCAGAAGATGGCAAAGAAGGAACCTCTGCCTTTCTGGAAAAGCGTAAACCCAATTTCACCGGAAAATAGCTAGTTAGCCTGACTGTCTGATTCTCCAGTTAACAGGAAAGTGGTTGCGACTCCGCTTGCCAACTGCCTTAGCCCATCCCAGACTTTGTCCTTTATAGGTGACTAAAAGCCATCCTTTTTCTACAGGAGGAGCTATCTTGAGTTCTTCTTTTCTCAAGTAAGAAATGGCTTCCTCATATGTTAACTCCCATCTGGGGAGCTCACTTTTCTTAAGAATTTCACTTAATGCTACCTCATGTGAGGGTGAGACATTTTTACGGTGGACCTTGCCTGCAAACAAGCCATTAAGCTTAATTTTAAAGGGCCGCTGAAGAAAGTGCTGCGAAGCAGGATGTCTTAAGTAAATCCTATCCTGGAAAACCTCTGTCCCCAGGTAGTGAGGTACATGTAGATGAGTCGATAGAAATTCTGAAACAAGCTTATTTTTACCTGGCTTCTTAGGCCTGTACCACTCAAATGCTTCTAATTCTCCTTTCTTCCTAAGTCTGGAAATGAATAAACCTTCACCCTTTAGCTTATGAGGCATACATTTATAAGCAGCCTCTTCAATGTCTGCTATAGAAAGAGAGATAGCTCCAAATTTCCCCAGCCCGCCTACAGGCGCTAGCTCAAGCTCCTCAGGAAAAGTTTCCAGTAACCAATTAATCACTTGCTCATTCTCTTCAGGAGAATATGTACAAGTAGAATAAATGAGAAAGCCACCAGGCTTTAAGGTGGGAAGCGCATCAGAAAGTATTCTTTTCTGTCGGGCAGAGCAGACATCCACCGCAGACTCAGACCAGTGTTCTCTACTATTAGGGTCCTTTCTAAACAGGCCCTCTCCCGAACATGGAGCATCTATCACCAGGTAATCAAAAAACGCAGGGAGTGCCTGAAAATCAGCAGGGTCATTCTGGAGAACCAGCGTGGACGGATTTCCCCACCTACTGATATTTTCGGCCAGTATTTTAGCCCTTGAAGCGATCACCTCATTTGACACTAGAAAGCTGCCTTCCGGCATGGCTCCTGCCAGTAAGGTACTTTTTCCTCCAGGAGCAGCACATAGGTCTAATATGCTTACCGCTTGATCAAAATCACACATCTGAAACAGCATCATGGAGGCTGCTTCCTGTACATAGTAAGAACCCGCATGGTAAAAGGGATCCAGGGTAAAGCTGGGGCGTTCTTTCAGGTAGTGTGCACCTGGATGCCAGGGTACTTTTGAGGAAATAAGACTTAGCTCCTTTTCTAACCCATTAGCCTTCACAGGATGAATTCTGATGGAAGCCACTGCTGCTGCTTCCAGCACCTCTTCAAAGGCGGAATATTCTTCCTGAAGACTCTCCTGCATTCTGGAGATAAAGGCATGAGGCAGGCCACATGTAGACATAAAAAGTGATTCTTTTAGCCTTAAAA
>JBCBKZ010000817.1:0-2691 GCA_038520955.1 Bacteroidota bacterium
AACCGAGCTTGAAGCTGAAAATAAAATAGATTATCAACAGAAAGCACCCCGCTATTCAAAAACTCCAGATATTACAGAAACTTCTCCTAAGCTTGAGAAAGAAACAAGATCGACACCAGAGATTACTCCAATTGAAGAGGACGATTCTGAGCAGATCCCGACTGAACCTAATTCAGGCTCCACCTCCACTATAGTTGATAAAATTAAAAATGCTTTATTGGGATTAGGGATAATAGCTGCAGTCCTTGGTCTCAGCTTAGTTGTGACGGATTGGCCAGAAATACGATTTCACTTAACAAATGGAGAGGAAAAACTTGCAAAACTTTTCCCAGATTCTTCTATGGTAGAAGTAAAAGGAGGAAGCTTTTTTATGGGGCCTATACCAGGAGAAGACCCTGAAGTTCGATCTTTACAAATTACTGTAAAACCCTTCTACATTAGTAAACACGAGATCACTCAGGCACAATTTCGCTTTATCATCAAACACAATAAGAAAGATGATAACTATGAACATAAGAATAACCACTACAACTGCCCAAGCTGCCCAGTAGAGAATGTTTCTCAGGAGGATATGCAATTATTTCTGGATGGATTCAGAAATCTGACCGGAAGGAAATTCAGACTCCCAACTGAGGCCGAGTGGGAATATGCTGCCATTGGCGGGCACTTAAGGAGGGATACATTTCTATTTTCAGGCGGAGACGACCTACATGAAGTGGCCTGGAATCAACGAAATTCCGGAAATAAATCACATGAGGTAGGCCAAAAGCAGCCTAATGAGCTTGGCTTATTTGACATGACAGGTAATGTGAATGAGTGGGTATTAGATACATGGCATGATACCTATGAAGGTGCGCCTACCAATGGAAGTGAATGGGTAGGTACTTCTGGGAGAGTCATACGTGGAGGTGGATATAAAAATGCGGGAGAAACTTGTTTGACTACATATAGATATAGAGGGGAGCCTGATCAGAGATATGAAGATGTGGGCTTTAGAATAGTGCTTTCTGCGGACCAAATGGATCCTCGGTAAAGCTAGTAACTTGCACTCCTCCTCCCTTCCTTATATTTTTAGATAGATCACGAAACAGCCACAGCCCAATGTCCAAATCAGGAAACAGATCCCTGGAATTTGAAAAAATACCTTTTGATGATTCTTTACAAAGAGGAAAGAACTACCTCCTCGCTATTGGGATAGATTCTTATAAAGATGAAAGCATCCCCAATCTTCATAATGCCGTCAAGGATACACGAGCTATCGTTTCCCTGCTGCAGGAAGAGTATGAGTTTTACCCAAATCAAATCACGGCCCTTTATGACCAGGAAGCTGATCATGATAATATTCTCCATGCCTTAGATGATCTAGCAGGACAGGTACAAGAGGAGGATAGTTTGGTGCTTTACCTCGCAGGACATGGGCATTACAGGAAAGAGCGAAAGCTAGGGTACCTTATTCCTGCTGATGGCACCCTAAAACGACTCTCTACTTTAATTCTGCATTCTACTATCAAGTCTTATCTCCAGCCTATCCAGGCAAGACACATACTGATCATAGCAGATACCTGCTTTAGTGGAGGGCTCATGACTACCCGTAGTTTAGAAGAAGATAGTTCTGAGCTGGCAGAAAGAGTGGAAGCCTTCCCTTCCAGAATTTTGTTAGCTGCCGGGAGAATAGAAGAAGTGGAAGATGGCATCAGAGGGGATCATAGCCCCTTTGCGAAATCAGTTCTTACCTATCTGGATGAGAAAAGAGGAGAACGTTTTCCAGTATCAGACCTGGCACAGCATGTGAAACGAACTGTTCCACGTAACGCTCGCCAGACACCCATATCCGGACGTATGTTCCGTATGGGCGACCAGGATGGAGAATTTGTCTTTTACCGTAAGCAGGATGAGGAAGCAGACTGGCGAGGCGCACATCAGATACATACCATTTCTTCTTATGAGAATTACCTAAGCAAGTATGGAGAAAAGGCTCTCTACTCTCAGGAGGCTAAGGCTCAGCTCATTCTCCTCCAAGAAGAAAGCGCATGGGAATCGGCAGAAAGAAAAAACTCTGCTGCCAGCTATTACCAGTACGTCCGTCAATATCCTGATGGAAAGCATGTTTCTCTGGCAAGAAGTAAGATGCTGGAACTAGAGGAAGAGGAAGAATGGAAAAAAGCGCTTAGCAGACATAGCCTTTCCGCCTTTGACGGATACCTACAGAAGTACCCTAACGGGAAGTATGTAGCAAAGGCACAAGAGGAAATAGATCACTTGATAAGTGGGAAGAAGAAAGCGCCAGTACCCTCTCCTACTCCTAAAAAAACTACTCCTTCTGTAGGAAAGCCTACCGCCCATTTTGAGAAGATTCCTGCGAAACAAACCACTACTCCACAGCAAAAATCTACACCAGAGGGGCCCTCCTGGTTAGCCGCTAATGGCCAATATCTTCTGATAGGAGGCCTGCTCATGATCCTCTTAGTGATTGTCATGAACTGGCGCCCCAATAAAACTATCCCAACAGCAGAGAAGGCTACACAGGCTGAGGCTGCTCCGGAAAAAAACGCTTACTATCAAGATCTGGTTATCTATAAATACAATGCACCCAATGGATACATCTTCCAGGATGAGGCAGGAAAGTATTATGGCTTCGTAGATAAGAATTATAATCTAGTTACCCCTGCCCGCTATGATATGGTAGAATCA
>JBCBKZ010000818.1:0-2683 GCA_038520955.1 Bacteroidota bacterium
ACACTTATATGGCAGCAGTGGTCAGAGGGGAAGTAAACCCGGCTCAGTCATTATCTTCTCTGGAGAATAATCTGGTAGTAGTGGAGATTTTAGACGCAGCCAGAACTTCTGCCAGTAGTGGGAAGAGGGTAAGCCTACAGTAGAAAATAGCTTTTCCGCGCAGTTAGGAGGGGTAACGGGTTTGAATTTCCACTTTCACTACCGAAATTGGCGCGCTTCATTATATTTGTCCCAAATTTAACTCGAGAAATAGGGGAGAAGGAAGACAAAAAGAAGTTTCTTCAATACGAAAATTACTATGAGAAGAGTCGTAATTACAGGTCTAGGTGCACTTACGCCCATTGGAAATAACTTAGAATCTTACTGGACAAACTTACAAGCTGGAAAAAGTGGGGCTGGACCTATCACCCAATTTGATTCTACAAATTTCAGGACCAAGTTCGCCTGTGAGGTAAAAGACTATAATCCACTAGACCATTTTCACAGAAAAGAAGCTAGAAAGCTGGACAGGTTTGTACAGTACGCCTTAGTAGCTACTGAGGAAGCTATCCAGGATTCCCAACTAGTAACAGATTCTCTGGACCATAACAGAGTAGGGGTGATCTGGTCTTCAGGTATAGGGGGCCTGAAAGTTTTTCAGGATGAGATAGAGAATTTCGCTGCTAATGGTGGAGTCCCCAGATTTAATCCCTTCTTTATTCCGAAGATGATAGCTAATATGGCTTCCGGTCATATTTCTATCAAGTATGGATTTAGAGGGATCAGTTTTGCACCGGTTTCTGCCTGTGCATCTTCTACTCACGCGCTGATGGATGCTTTTAACTACATCAGACTGGGAAAAGCTGAGGCCATTGTTGCTGGAGGTTCTGAGGCTGGCGTAACTCCAGCAGGTATAGGAGGGTTCAACGCTATGAAAGCCCTCTCAGAGAATAATGAAGCTCCTGAACAAGCTTCCAGACCTTTTGATCAGAATAGAGATGGATTTGTGCTGGGAGAAGGAGCAGGTGCCATCATCCTTGAGGAACTGGAACATGCTAAAGCTCGTGGAGCTAAAATTTATGCTGAACTGGTAGGGACAGGAGCCAGCTCTGACGGCTATCATATCACGGCTACTCACCCGGAAGGACTAGGGGCTATTCTGGCTATGACTTCAGCCTTGGAAGACGGGAGCTACACAGTAGACGATGTAGACTACCTAAACGCCCATGCTACTTCTACTCCTGTAGGAGACGTGAGTGAGGTTAAAGCCATAGAGAAGCTGTTTGAGAGCAATCTGGAGAATCTTCAGGTAAGTGCTACTAAGTCTATGACAGGGCATTTATTAGGAGCTGCAGGAGCCATAGAAGGAATTGCTTGCATCATGGCTTTACATGATGGGATTATACCTCCTACCATCAATCTGGATAAGGTAGATGAAAACATTAATCCTAAGATGAACCTGACGCCTAATGTGGCTGTCAAGAAGGATATAAAACTGGCTATGTGTAACACCTTTGGGTTTGGTGGGCATAATGCTACTTCTCTCTTCAAGAAGTATGAAGAATAAGCATAGCTAAAAAGAAAAAAAGGAGCGTCCGTTGTCAGGCGCTCCTTTTTTTATGCTGCTAATTCTCCTAGAAGGTATACTGCAAATAAGCAGAAGGTACCTGATAGGGATTATCTGTAATGTTCTGAATCCCCCCAAAATTCATCTGGTAGCGTAGACCAAAATTGATGCCCTTGATAGGATTTCCGAACCTAAGATCTCCGAACACAAATGGTTCCCAACGCTGGTAGGAATTATCCTTCACTTCAGAGAAGGTGACTATCTCCTCTTGATCTCTTTCTGAGATGGCCAGAAAGGATAGCCCTGTCCCGAAACCCAGGCTTCCCCATTTCTGGAAGGGAATTCTTAGGTGTACTGGTACCGCTCTAATTTGGATGAAGCTGTATTGCTGGGTAACGGTTCCGTTCCCGTTTACCTGAGTGTCCAGGGTCATATTTAACTGACCTACCTGTAATTCTCCCTGGTAGATGAGCCTTTTTCCTCTGAAAATAGCTGCTACTCCGGCAAACTTGTTCTCCAGATTAAGGTCTGGGGTAGGGGTTTCAGTACTTCCACCAAAGATAGGGTAGTGGATACCGGCCATTACGCCTATTGACCAACAGGTATTGCCACAAACACAGTCTAAGGGAACATCATCAAGCTGACAATCTCTTTGAAAGCATACTCGTTTACTCCCGAAGGTCTGCCATGCGGAGGAAGAAATTTGGCCTGACTCTGGATCTACCTTTTTAGAGATAGGGCCAAAGTACTCTACTTGTATGAGGGCAGACCCTAGTACTACCGGATACTCCGGATCATCCAGCTGAGTTACCAGAGGAATGACGATTAAACCAGATTCCTCGTCAATCTCCACAGAATCCATTTCCGGACTCGTCCAGAGGACATTTACCCCCTGGATAAAGTTGACCCTTAATTTTTGTACGGCTAAATCCTTCAGCTTATATTTTTCACTAGACTCAAGGAAGATGGCCATGCTGTCTTCTTTGCCGTATTGAACGCAAAGGGGACATTCTCTACTACAAACAGGATCTGCTATGTCTGTAGAATTATACTGAAGGTTGAGAAACTTATTGAGTTGGGCCTGTGAATTGATGGAAATAGACAGGCATAGAAAGAAGAATAAACTTCTCATCAAAT
>JBCBKZ010000819.1:0-2672 GCA_038520955.1 Bacteroidota bacterium
CTGGACCATCACCACTTCTGAAATCAAACATGAGATTTCAGAAGTGGTGATGGTCCAGTCAGATACATTGGTTTTTCCTTTTATGGAGAAGCTACTTTCTTCTGAAAGTGTATAAGAAGTTTGTTGTGCTTGAAGGAAAAAGAGACATAAACAGCCAAGGAGCAGGAGGAAAGATGATTTAACACGCATATAAAAGTACATTCGAGAAAATATACACGTTTTTTAGCTCAAAATATTTGAGATGTTCTCAGACAGTGAAAATTGAATTTTTTCCTCATGCCTATTTCGGAAAGAGTCAAGATAGATTCCCGGAAAAGCAGTATCTTATTATGATAAGCTACTCTCGTTTAAAAAGGAATCTACTCATGAAATCTACTGACAAAAAGAAAACCTCTTCTGTTGACAGAAGGGCCTTCCTAAAAGGATCCGCTGTCATGGGGGCAGGCATGCTAGCCTCTTCCAAACTCAGTGCCAGTATGCACTTAACCAATGATGATACCATTACCATAGCCGTAGTAGGATGCGGTGGTAGGGGAACCGGAGCTGCTGCTCAGGCATTGTCCGTCAAGGAGAATGTGAAACTGGTAGCCATGGCAGATGCATTCGAAGATAATGTTGAGAATTCATACAAGAGATTAACTGATCCTAATTTCACGGATTGGTCTGGAGAATCTAAAAGCATAGCTGATCGGATTGACGTCCCTAAAGAGCGCCGTTTTCATGGCTTTGATGCCTACAAGGAGGCCATTAAGTTGGCTGATGTAGTCATATTGGCTACTCCTCCCGGATTTAGACCCATGCATTTTGAAGAAGCCATTAAGCAAGGCAAGCATGTTTTCATGGAGAAACCTGTAGCTACTGATGCGCCAGGCGTAAGAAGAGTCTTAGCTGCCGCTGAAGAGGCTAAAAAGCAAAAGCTGAATGTGGTAGTAGGCCTTCAGCGCCACTATCAAAAGATCTACAGAGAATGGATTGAGAGAATTCACGCAGGGGTGATAGGAGACGTAGTGGCTTCTACAGTTTATTGGAACAGTGGGGGTGTTTGGGTAAGAGAGCGTAAGCCAGGCATGACAGAGATGGAGTATCAGATGAGAAACTGGTACTACTTCAACTGGTTATGCGGGGACCACATCAACGAACAACACATACACAACATAGATGTTTCTAACTGGGTGATGCAAGCCTATCCTGTGAAGGCCCAGGGCATGGGAGGTAGACAGGTGAGAACGGGCAAAGATCATGGAGAAATATTTGATCACCACTTTGTAGAGTATACCTATGCCAATGGTGCCAAAATGTACAGCCAGTGCCGCCACCAGAAAGGAACCATGAACAGGGTAACAGAAGCCTTCCAAGGTACCGCAGGAATGGCTCCCAAGCCAGGACTATTGGAAACCCTTACCGGCTATAAGATTTGGGAACACCGAGGAAAGAATGATCCTAATCCTTATCAGGTAGAGCATGATGAACTCTTTGCTGCTATAGCTAAGGGTGATTACAAATATGCTGATGCTGAGAATGGGGCTAAGAGTACCATGACGGCTCTTCTGGGAAGAATGGCTACTTACTCAGGGCAGGTAATCCAGTGGGATGATGCCATTAACTCTGAGTTGAACCTCATGCCAGCAAAATTTGCCTGGGATGCTGATCCACCGATACTTCCAGATGAAAATGGATTCTATCCTATCCCTACGCCGGGTGTTACCAAAGTGATATAATTCGTGAGTCAACAAATATTCAGCAGGTTAAGTGTTTCACTTAGCCTGCTTTGTTTATCTGTACTGACAAACCTGCTTAGTGCTCAGGTAGAGAGATTTGAATTCCGTGAGAATCACATGGGTTCGGTCTTTAGACTGGTTCTCTATGCGGAAAGCCAAGCTGAGGCCAGTAAGGCAGCTCAGGCCGCTTTCCAACGTGTGGCAGAACTCAATCAGATCCTGAGTGATTATGATCCCGAAAGTGAGGTAAATGCCTTATCTGCTTCTTCTGGAAAAGGAGAATGGGTAAAGCTAAGTCCAGACTTACTGGAAATGCTTTCTCAGTCTCGGAACTATAGCCAAGTCAGTAAGGGGGATTTCGATGTAACTGTAGGGCCTATGGTGAGACTCTGGCGAAAGTCCGTCAGGGAAGCTAAGCTACCGGATAAGAAGCGCTTGAAGAAGGTTAAGCAGTCAGTAGGCCATCAGTTCATTCTCTTACAAGCCGAGCAAAGTCAGGGCAAACTGGTACAACCCGGTATGCGGATTGACTTTGGCGGAATAGCGAAAGGCTATGCTGTAGATGAGGCATACAAAGTGTTGATGGAGTTTGAGGTAGAAACCGCCCTGGTAGATGGGGGAGGGGATATGTATCTCGGACCAGCACCTCCAGGAAAAAAAGGCTGGGAAGTGAACATTCAGTCTTCAGAGAATGATTCTTCTGAAAAGAAAATCCTGCTAGCTAATTGCGGGATTGCTACTTCAGGCGATAGGTATAGATATGTAGAGCTTGACGGGAAAAGGTATTCTCATATCATTCATCCCAAGAAAGGACTGGGAATTACCCAGAGAAGGCAGGTAACCGTCATAGCACCAAATAGTACTCAGGCAGATGCATTGGCCTCTACTTTTAGTGTAGCCGGGCCTAAAAAAACAAAAAGGCTTTTAAAGCTATTTCCCGGGGTGTCCTTCTCC
>JBCBKZ010000081.1:0-12515 GCA_038520955.1 Bacteroidota bacterium
CATTCTTATTTTTCTTTTGGTCCTCCTGTTTTCAGCCTGTCAATCTCCTGATCAGGCAGGGACTGTAGAAGAACAGAATCCCTCATCTGACGGCCCTCACCTATTCAGCCTTCTGTCTCCCTCTCAGACGGGAATATCTTTCCAAAATACCTTGACGGAAGGCTTGAATACCAACATTCTCATGTATGAGTATTTCTACAATGGCGGGGGCGTAGCAGTAGGAGACCTAAATGATGATGGACTGGAGGATCTCTACTTCACCTCCAACATGGAACAGAATGTTCTTTACCTAAATAAGGGAGAATGGAAATTTGAAGATATCACCTCTGCTTCCGGCGCTGGGGGTAGACCTGGTCCATGGAAAACGGGCGTAAACATGGCAGATGTGAATGGGGATGGGAAACTGGATATTTATGTTTGCTATTCAGGCGCACTCCCTCCTCAAAAAAGGACCAATCAACTTTTCATCAACCAGGGAAATAATGAAAATGGAGTTCCTCAATTTAAGGATGAAGCTGAAGCATATGGATTAGCCAGCCCGGCTTTTTCTAACCAGATCTACTTCTTTGACTTTGACAAAGACCAGGACCTGGATGCTATTCTCCTAAATCATAATCCCAAATCTCTGCCGATTCTCAACGAAGCCAACACAGCCCTCTTTCTCCAACAAGATGATACAGAAAAAGGAATCAGACTACTAAAGAATAACAAAGGGAAGTTCACTGATATCACCCAACAGGCTGGAGTATCAGGATCAGGTCTCAGCTATGGATTGGGACTAGGCATCAGTGATCTCAATAATGATGGATGGGATGATTTCTATGTCTCTAATGATTATGCCGTTCCTGATTATCTCTACCTAAACAACAAGGATGGAACCTTCACCAATGTACTCAATGAAAGTGTAGGTCATAACAGCCAGTTTTCGATGGGAAATGACATAGCTGATGTTAATAATGATGGTCTGCTGGATATCCTGACTCTGGATATGCTCCCTGAAGACAATCACAGACAGAAGCTACTTCAAGGCCCTGATAACTACGCTAAGTTTGACCTCTTTGTGCGCTGTGGCTTCCACTACCAGTATATGCGGAACATGCTCCAACTCAACAATGGAGATGGGACCTATAGTGAGATCGGACAGTTGGCGGGAGTATCTAATACAGATTGGAGCTGGTCAGCCCTGTTGGCCGATTATGATAATGATGGCTGGAAGGATCTATACATCACCAATGGCTACTTCCGGGACTATACCAATATGGACTTCATCAATTACATGGATAACTATGTGAAGTCTAAGGGGAGACTACAGCGTGAAGATGTATTGGAGATCATCAACCAAATGCCTTCCTCTGAGGTTAGCAACTATATGTTTGGGAATGACCAAACAGGTAAATTTAGGAATACCACTTCCAGTTGGGGCCTCAAACGAGCCTCTAATTCTAACGGTGCCGCTTACGCAGACCTGGATAATGACGGCGACCTGGACCTCATTGTGAATAACATCAACCTGCCTGCCTTTGTCTACAAAAATGAAAGCCAGGAACAACAGGCTTCTAGCTATCTTCAGCTACAGCTAGTAGGAGAAGGAAGTAATACAGCGGGAATAGGTGCAAGCATCTCCCTCACGCATAACGGCCAAACTCAAGCTTTTACCCAAAGCCCAGCCAGAGGCTATGTATCGTCCGTCAGCCCCATTATACACGCAGGCTTAGGGAATTCTCAAATAGTGGATAGTCTCCATATAAAATGGCCTAGTGGAAAAGAACAACAACTTACAGGCGTACAAACTAACCAACGCCTAATACTCAAGGAAACTGAGGCAAAAAAAGGTTCAATCAGAACCCCAAAAACTGAACCCTATTTCACTCAAATGGGCTCGCTCATTCCGCATCAAAATCAGACAGCCTACCTAAAGGACTTCGATAGACAGCCCTTACTCCTAAAGGAAGCCTCCTTTGATGGGCCTGTCATGGAAGCAGTAGACCTTAACCAGGATGGGTTGGAGGATATGATCATAGGAGGAGATGCCGGTCAGGCTACCAGCATTTGGCAGCAGCAGAAGGATGGCAGCTTTCAACAACTACCCATTCCAGTTTTTGAAGCAGATAAAGCCTCAGCAGATAGTGATATCGCTATACTAGATGCCAATAAGGATGGCCATATTGATATGTATGTGGCTAGTGGGGGTTATCATTCTTTCCAAGCAGATCATCCAGCCTTACAGGACAGACTCTACCTTAGTGATGGAAATGGAGGATACACAAAATCCACTCTCCCATCCTTCCCTATCTGTACAGGGGCTGTAGCGGTGGCAGATGTAAATGGAGATGGGCATGAAGATATTTTCGTGGGAGCTGATGGCGTACCCGGAAGATACCCAGAGTACCCCAATTCTGTTCTCCTAATCAATGATGGTAAGGGAAACTTCACAGATCAAATTGGCACATTCTCTAAGGAGCTTCAAGAAGTTGGGTTAGTAACTGATGCCGTCTTTACCGATCTAAATCAGGACGGTAAGGAAGAACTCATCATAGTAGGAGAATGGATGCCCATAAGCATATTCTCACCAGAGAATGGACAAATGATAGAGGTGACAGATCGCTATTTGGACAAATCCTATTCAGGACTTTGGACAAGTATAACAGTAGCAGATCTCAACAATGATAACCAGCCTGATTTGCTTGTAGGTAACCTGGGAACTAATCATCAATTCTCTGCTTCGGATAACACTCCCCTTGAGTTATTCTATGATGACTTTGATGAGAATGGATCAGTAGATCCGCTAGTCAGCTATTATGTGCAAGGAGCAAGCTATCCGGATATCACTCGGGATGAGCTCCTTAGGCAGCTAGGGAGTCTAAGAGCTACTTTTACTTCCTACGAGAGCTATGCGGATGTTTCATTGTCCGATGCCATAGGGAAGAACAGACTCAAGAAAGCTGGGCACTTAACCATTAATCATCTTTCCACTTCTATCTTTCTCAGTCAGGAAGATGGGACTTTCTCTCTGGCAAAGCTTCCAGAAGAAGTTCAATATGCGCCTATTCATACGCTGAATGTGCTGGATGTAAACCAGGATGGAAAGAAGGATCTGCTTCTTTGTGGAAATGACAGTCATACCAAACTTAGAATGGGAAAGATGGACGCTAACTATGGCATGTTACTTCTGGGGGATGGAACAGGAGGCTTTACCTATGTTCCCCAGTCCAGATCTGGACTCCAAATCAAAGGAGATGTGAGATCAGCTCTATTCCTGGATAACAGACTCATCCTGGGGATGAATGCAGGTCCCCTACTAACGTATCAACTTAATTCTCAACTACTATCTACTTTATGAATCGGATTCAGATCATTCTGAAACGCAGCGAAGCAAAAGAAAATTGGTTAATCTCTCCTCCTTTGGAGGGGATTGGGGGTGGGTACGAAATCCATGAAATAAACCCACCTCAAGCTCCTCCCAAGAGGAGATCCTACCCGCAAAGCCTACTTGATGATTTCTTTAGGAAGTACTTCTATAAGATTCAGATTATTCTGAAACTCAGCCTGATCATAGGCTTATTCTCGGCATGTCAGTCTGAAGAAACCCGAGAATTTACCCCTTTAGAGGTTACTTCAGCCTGGGCAGAGATGAGCTTGTACATCACTCAGTTTACCCCAGCAAATTCGCCTACTTATGCCTCCCGCTGTTTCGGCTACATAGGCCTGACTATGTACGAGAGCGTAGTTCATGGATATCCTTCTTACCAGTCCTTGGCAGGTCAATTGAATGAACTAAATACCCTTCCCCAACCTGAAGAGGGAAAGGAATATAATTGGCTGCTCTCTCTGAATGCAGCGCAGGCAACTATTCTTGATAGCATTTATATGCAGACATCAGATGAGAATAAACTTAAAATAGATTCGCTTGAAAACCTCATCCATAGATTATTAGGAACAGACAGGGCCATTGCTAAAAGATCAAAAGCTTATGGTCAGGAGGTAGCTAAAGCCATTTTTGCCTGGTCGAAAACAGATGGAGGGCATAGAGGGTATCTAAACAACTTTGATAAGGAAGCTGTTTTCCCGGATAGACCGGGCTCCTGGAAACCGCCTCTTTATGCGCAATCCTTCAGCCATCATCCCCTACATCCCTATTGGGGGAAGAACAGGACCTTTGTGAAGGTCAATGGTGAACTTCCCATACCTGAGATGATCCCCTATGACACTACTCCTGGCTCAGCCTATTTCCAGCAGTTTCAGGAGGTATATGAGCAGGAGCAAATTCTCACTCAAGAACAAAAAGAGATAGCCATTTGGTGGTCAGATGATCCAGATGATACCTTTACCCCTCCGGGACATTCCTATTATTTGGCCAAAACAGCCATAGAGAAATCACAAGTGGATCTGATTCAGGCAGCAGAGACTTACGCACGCGTAGGCATGGCCTGTGCAGATGCCTTCATTCAGTGCTGGAAGTGGAAGTATCATCACTTCTCTGAGCGACCGAATACCTTCGTCCCTAAATTTATAGATCCTACCTGGGACTCCTTTTGGCCGGATCCCCCCTTTCCGTCCTTTCCCTCTGGACATGCCATACAGGCAGCCGCCATGGCCACGGTTCTCACGGATCTATATGGCAATACTCTGGCATTTACAGATAGTGCGCATGTAGGAAGGGAGAGAGATGAGTTACGGGATACTGATTTTGTGGCCCAGGAATTTGAGTCCTTCTGGCAGGTGGCAACAGAGACGGCCGACTCACGCTTCTATGGGGGCATCCACACCCACCAGGACAATCAAGTAGGCATGGACGGAGGCACCACCATTGCCAATAATGTGAATAGTCTGGCATGGCGAAAATAGACTTCAGAATGATGAGGATAAAGAATTATTCGGCTTGGGATGAACTTAGCAACAAACCCTTTTCCGTGGGAATATCTCCTATTCATGAAAAAAATCGGTATGTAGAGACGCGATGCATCGCGTCTCTACGGTTCCTAATAAAACTTAGATTACTTCCTTCCATGAAGATGATCCTAACAGGGATTTTAAGCTGTCTGTTTTGGCTACCTGCTTACAGCCAATTAACCTTCACAGAAATCACGGAAGAAGCTGGTATTGAACACCAATTTCAGGTATATGAGGGTATGTTCGGAGGGGGAATCTGTGTATTTGACCTGAATGAAGATGGGTATGATGACCTCTACATTACTAGTGGGATGAATGAGGATGTGCTCTACCTCAACCAGGGAGATGGCACCTTCAAAAATATCTATGAAGGTTCAGGTCTGGAAGTTACTCGCGGCTTTGTCACTCAGGGCGTAAGTGGAGCAGATGTAAATAGGGATGGTTGGGTAGACCTTTTCGTTACCACCATCACCACTAAGGACAGCACCAAGAAAATCCCTAGGGCGAAGAACCTTCTTTTCTTGAACAATGGAGATATGACCTTTAGGGATGCTACCTCAGACTACAAGCTGGACAAACTCAACTCCTTCAGTACAGGGGCCAACTTTGGAGACTTTAATGCAGATGGCTACCCGGATCTCTTCGTGGGCAACTACTTCAAAAACTACGAGGGAGATCTCACCTACATTAATGACCAAACCATCGTTAGTGCCAATCAGGTATCTAAAGGCTATCTACTTGAGAATAGAAATGGAAAAAGCTTCAAGAATGTCTACGCAGATTATGGTCTAAAATTTAAAGGCTACGGTTTTGGAGGAGTGTTCCACGACTTTGATAATGATGGAGACCAGGACCTGATGGTGAATCACGATTTCGGGTATAAGGCAACCCCAAACGTAATGCTGGAGAATCTTTACCCGGAAAAGAAGTTCAAGGATGTGGCAGAAGAACTGGAGATGGACCTGGCCATTAACTCCATGGGAACGGCTATGGGTGATATTAACGAGGATGGATACATGGACTACCTCTTTCCAGATATACGCTTTAACGAATTTATGGTCAGTCAGGGCAAAGGTAAGCCTTACAAAGAGATGCTTACTGAGTTGGGTATGGATGTGTTGACTATTAGTTGGGGTGCCAACTTTGCCGACTTCGACCATGATGGGGACCTTGATCTTTTTGTAGCTAATGGGGATCTCAATCCCAATGACCAGCCTATGGGCGACTTCCTCTTCCTGAATGATGGAACGGGCCACTTCACAGATATAGCCAGCCAGGCTGGTATACAAGACTTTGGCATAGGAAGGGGATCTGTGGTATTCGACATAGAGAATGATGGAGATTTGGATGTGCTGGTGGTAAATCAGGCACCAGTACTCCCCTACGCCCCCTCCACCGTAACTCGTTTATACAGAAATGATTCTACTTCCGGTAACTGGCTGAAGGTGAAACTGAAAGGGAATAAGTCGGAAACACATGGCTTAGGTTCGAGAGTGGAGATCGTAGTAAACGGAAAGCGTATGATGCGGGATATAGATGGAGGCGGTTCCAGCCATCTTTCCCAAATAGCTACTTATGCCCACTTCGGATTGGGAGAAGCTACTAAAGTGGATAGCATCATCGTAAAGTGGACTTCTGCAGCTCCTCAGGTACTAGTAGATCAAGCTGTCAATCAGATGATAGTGGTGGAGCAGGAAGAAGTGTTTGTGGAGAGGGAGGGTGCTAACTACTGGATGTGGGTCTTGCTAGGAGTTTTAGGGATCTTAATTGCGATCGTTTCGGTTATCAGAAAGAAGTAATATTTTTATTCACGCAAAGACGCGAAGCCGCAAAGAGATTTCCGTTTTTTCTTGGCGCCTTAGCGGCTTTGCGTGAGAATCCAAACAAAAAAAGACCGCCCATTTCTGGACGGCCCCCTTAATTGCGATGCACTACACATGTCGCTGATTAATCTGTCAACATGACCAGGTACTTGGAAGTGCGCCAGAACTCATCTGGATTTACAATTTCCAGATTCGTTTCTTCTTTGCTGGACTTCACAAATTTGTAAGATCCTTCCGGGTGGCTGGTAATTAGCTTTACCTTTTTTGCCTCCAGTGGAATTCTCTCTACCTGGGTAATATCGATACGGTTGAACGACTCACTGGCCAGACGAGAATCTAATCTCTTTCCGTCAAGCACATTGAGGCTCTTCAATTCTTTCTTGTTACCTGCTACATAGTAGCCAGTGTTAAGAACAGTTGTTTTTGCTGTCAATTCGTCTTCCTGAGCCTGTAGTCTGCTGGTTTGCTCATCTACTTTTGTGCTCAGCTCTACAGATCTCATGGTCAACTCATCCTTAGCTACCGCTAGCTGAGAGTTAGCTGTATATAGGGAGTCTATTTTGATTTCCTGAGCGGCTAACTGGTCAGTCATAGCCAGAATTTCCTGGTCTTTCGCCTCCATTTTTTCAGTTAGTTTGGCGATGGAGTTTCTTAACTGCCTGTTTTTGATACCCAGATTTTTAACTTTTCCATTAAGATCATCAATAATGGCTCTGTTTTCTTCCATTAAAAGGTTGATCTGCTCAAGACCGTCGGTGATACGCTCTTTGTTGGAAACTCTAAATTCAGGGTCATTCGCATTTACTTCGATCAGGTTTTCGCGCTCTCTGATAAGAGAGAGGTTGTCTTCGAATTGGTCAAACGCAGTCATGAATTCAGTGAGCATAGAATCCTGAACCTGGTTTTGACGTACTAGCTCATTGTTTTGGGTTTCAAGTTGAGCTAACTTCTTTTGATTACAGCTGGAGAAAGCCATCAGGCCTACTAATCCAACTACTAGCAACATATGCTTTTTCATAGTGAAAAAATTTGGTTTTCAAATGCTTATGCATCCCTGAAAACTCAAAGCTGATGCCATCAAGAAAGAAATAGTCAATACATTTATTATCAGATAGTTACCAAAGGATCAAGAATCTGTTTTTTCTCATTTTGACAATTCCTTTTTCAATATGAGAATGTATCTTAGTTTAGGTGATCCTATAAGGCCAACTGATAGGTTACTTACAGGACTAACTTGCCATCAATAGATGTAGATTACCGTACTATGAACCGCATATTTCTTACCATCTCCCTCTTTTCCATTCTCCTTATGGGTGCCCTTCATGCTCAGGAGCTGGAAGTACAAATAGCCAAACTCACGGAAGAAGTCTCTAATAGCGAAGAATACAGGGAAGATCTGGTAGATAAACTGAAGGAACTCAAGCTAAAAAAAGTCCAACAGGATATCCAAAGCTACGTTTTGCCAGAGCTTGAGGCCGGTGAAGAAGTCATTCACCATACCGCCATGTCTCTGGTGTATGACGAACAACATGAACAAGCCAGGTGGGTAGCTCATATAGTCCTTCCGGACATCATCAAAGGCAATGTAGGTCGTTCCAATGATTTTAGAGTCGATCCCCTGGTGAAAACGGGTTCTGCAACGGAAGTGGACTACTTTCTCAAGTATCTACAGGAAGACAGCACCTTTGAGTATGATGGTTTTGGGTATGACAGAGGGCACTTGGCCCCTTCGGCAGATTTCCGCTGGTCAGAAAAAGCCCTTTCCGAGTCCTACTTCTACTCTAATATGTCTCCTCAGCTTCCGGAACTCAACAGAGGAATCTGGGCAGAACTGGAAGGAGTGCTTCGAGGCTATATCATCGCTAACCCCACTACGGAATTGTACATAGTAACAGGACCTGTGTTACATGACTCTCTTCCTCCTATTCAACGGAGTCTCAATAAGGTTTCCATTCCGGAAAAATACTTCAAGGTCATAGTAGATGTCCATAATCAGCGTGGCATAGGCTTCATTCTCCCGAATAAAACCAGCTTCTATCCTTTAGTATCGTATTCAGTCCCCATAGATGAGGTGGAAAAACTTACCGGCATTAACTTTTTCCCAAAACTGGATGAGGAATTAGAGGAGGAGATAGAGGAACAACATGAGCCTGAGGAATGGTTACCTACCGTAGAAAATGGAGATGTGGCTCCCCTAAACCCTGATGAATTACCTAAGTTGACCTATAATACCGTTCAGGCTCGCTTCTTTGCTGATACTGGAGAAAAGGTCAAAATCTGTGGAACAGTTGTAAGTACACGCCTTACCCGTAATGGGCATATCTTTTTGAATCTGGATAGAAAATTCCCCAATCAGATATTTTCCGTAGCCATATGGAAGGACTATACAACTAACTTTTCTTATCAGCCTCATATAGATCTCCTGGAGAAATGTGTGTGTGTAAAAGGGAAAGTCAGATTCTCTCAGGATACTCCTACTATGGAGATCAAAAATGAGAAGGCAGTGAGTTTATTTGAGGAATTTGACGATTAATAAGGAACCCTTCCTATTTTAGAGTTGTCATTTCTTCAGACATCTCATATGAAAAGCTTGCTGTATAAACTTGCTAACCTGGGAATTCAGCCAGGAATGGATCCTGCTGAAAGACGAGCAATCGGTTTGATCAATAGAGTGAGTATCATGGGGATCATGATATTCCTGATTGTTTCTCTTATTCCTACCGTATTATTCCCTTCAAAAGGACATGAGCTCCTATTATACCTCATTAACATGATGGCCTTTGGTCTCTGCCTCTGGCTTAACTATAAACAAGCTTATCAGGCTGCCAAGCATTTCATCATGCTTTTTGGCTTGATTATCGTGACCATGGTTTGCCTTTTTATGGAGATAGAGACTTACACAGCCACCAACTTCATCCCCATAGTAATGACCCCCATGCTCATTTTTCGGAAAAATTCATGGGTGTATTTCTATATTTTGATTGCGGCTATTTGTTTCCTAGCCTCTTGGTATTACGTAATGGAGTTTGGACATATAAAGGGAGTTCCCACTGAGGGGCCTCAAATTGTGGCATTCATAAATACCATCATAAATATCTTTACCATCCCCTTTCTGATTGTTCTTTTCTATCAAGGCTTGCAGAAAGAATATGAGGCTGATATTATAAAGAAAAGCCACCTTCTGGAAGAACAAAATCAGCAAATCATCCAGGCCCAAACCCAGTTAGTCCAGTCTGAAAAAATGGCTTCTCTCGGTCAGCTTACTGCCGGTATAGCTCATGAGATTAACAATCCCATCAACTTTGTTTCCGGCAATGTTTCTCCTATGAAAAGAGATATTCAGGAAATTGATGAGTGGGTAACCTCTTCTATAGAAGGAAAGAGGCCGGAAGAAATAGAGGAGACGTTTGAAGAGGTGTATGAGCTACTTTCTGGCATAGAAGAAGGGGCCATTCGTACTAAGGAAATCGTCCAAGGATTAAGAAACTTCTCCCGTCTGGATGAAGATGATAAAAAAATAGCCAATGTCCATGAGGGGATAGATTCCACCCTAACCCTTTTGACCCATAAAACCCCCTCCAATACCCGCATTCACAAATCTTATGGGGAGATTCCTCCTATCTCCTGTTACCCCGGAAAGCTCAACCAGGTTTTTATGAACATTCTCAGTAATGCCCTGGATGCCACAGAAAAGAAAGGAGATATTTTCATCCAAACCGGATGGAAGGACGAGGGGAATCAACTTATTCAGATAACTTTTCAGGACACAGGATGCGGGATGAATCCCAAGGCACAGACCCAGGTATTCGAGCCTTTTTTTACGACAAAAGACGTAGGTAAAGGTACTGGTTTGGGCATGTCTATCGCCTATGGTATCATCCAGCAGCACGGAGGCACCATAGAAGTAAGCAGCAATGAAGGAGAGGGAAGCGAGTTTAGGGTGTGCCTGCCTGTCTCTTAGCGATGTTTCTCATATTTCATGGCTGGAATAAGGGAAATAACTTCTCCCCACTCTTCTTCACTCAAGCTTGAAGCATGTACCGCCTCCACATTCTCTCTCATCTGCTTTTCTGAACTGGCGCCCATGACCACTGTACTGACTGCCGGGTTCTGCATAGCAAACTGTATAGCTATATGAGCTGGCTTTACGCCCATTTGCTGCATGGTATTTTGTAGCTTCTGTATACTTTCCTGAGAATGCCCTAAGTAGGGCTTGGCAGCTTTACCAGCGAGTAAACCCTTAGCAACTGCTCCTCTTACCAATACCCCTACGCCCGCTTCTCTGATCTTGTCAAATGTCTCCTCCTCCGGTCTTCTGTCCAGCAGGCTATACTGAGACATGATGCTGGTCAAGCTTCCTACCCGGAGCCACTTGCTGATCACATTGGGTCTGATGGAAGAGATCCCATAATAACGTATGAGCCCTTCCTGCTTCAGCTCTTCAAAAGCAGCTATGCTTTCCTCCGTGGGATCATCTAATGTCCCTCCATGAAGCTGGTAAAGGTCTATATAATCTGTTTGTAGCCTTCTGAGGCTCTCATGTACGGCTTGTTTGATGTATGCTTTAGTAGGGTTCCAGTCCCAACCAGAGCCATCAGGCCTCCACTGATTCCCTACTTTGGTAGCAAGAATAACCTTCTCTCGCCTTCCTTTAATGGCCTTACCTACGGTCACCTCATTCACTCCCTTATCATATAAGTCAGCGGTATCCAGCATATTCACCCCAAGATCCAAAGCATGATGAATCAGTCTGGCATTTTCCGCATGCTCTACTCCTAAAGACATGCATCCCAGGCTAATACGGCTAACCGTTAGGTCAGAGGCTCCCAGTTTTACATATTGCATGAAGGAAGCTACGCATCTTTTTCTATTCTCAGGACATTTACTGAAAAAACCATTATGCTTACCCTAGGAGAAGTCAGCCTGCAAACATTAAGCCTGTCAAACAAGGAGGCCCTGGCCAAATTGGCCGATAACAGGAAAATCTGGCTAAATCTCACTGATACTTTTCCTCATCCCTATGGATTAGAACATGCTGAATATTTCCTGGAAGGGAAGGATGAACAGTTTCCGGTATTATACTTTGGCATTCACTATCAAAGGCAGTTTTGTGGCATCATTTCCATCCATCCAAAAGAAGATGTTTATAGGCTAAGCGCTGAAGTAGGATACTGGGTAGGAGAGCCCTTTTGGGGCAAAGGCATCATGCCTAAAGCGCTCTCTCTTATCACGGAATATGGATTTCTTACATTAGGCCTACACAGGATAGAAGCGGGCGTATTTGACTATAATCCAGCTTCTATGCGTGTACTGGAAAAGGCGGGATATCAAAAAGAAAGCATAAAAAAAGATGGCGCCATAAAGGATGGAAAAATCATAGACCTACATGTATATGTGAAGCTTTCAGGAAAGTAAGCTTTCAAGGGAGCTGAGAATATCCGCAAACTCTTCAGACCGTAAGGAGTAAAATGTATTCTTCCCATCTCTTTGGGCAGATAGAACTCTTTTATCCTTGAGAATCCTTAAATGATGAGAAGCTATGGCCTGTTCAATCTTAAGGCGTTTGTGGATTTCAGTTACTGAAAGCTTTCCGTCTTTTAACAGGTCTATAATCGCAATACGAATAGGATGGGCAATGGCTCTGAGGACTTCTGTTGAAGTTTCCAGGAAGGGTATGTGAAATCGACTTTCCAAGTATCTAGATAAGTATATGATTGTATACTTAATCTACAGATAATTGTTCATTTTACCCAAATAGAATAATCAGAAGGTACATAAAAAAACAGCCAGCAGGGTAACTGC
>JBCBKZ010000820.1:0-2665 GCA_038520955.1 Bacteroidota bacterium
GGTATTTTGGACATATGTGGGAGTTATATGCTTTTTGGGCTTTCGTTCCGGTGATGCTATTTACCTATACTGAGGTTCACGCTATTGAAGGACTAAATATTCCTATGTGGTCTTTCCTGATTATTGGACTTGGGGGAATAGCCTGTGTGATCGGAGGCTATCTAGCACAAGCAAGAGGAACCCAAAAAATAGCTTTTTTGTCACTACTATTATCCTGCCTATGTTGTCTGTTATCACCCTTAGCCTTTGGCCTGGAATCAGAGGTACTGTTTATTTCTTTTCTTCTGTTTTGGGGGATGGTGGTAATTACAGACTCTCCTTTATTCTCTACCCTCGTAGCTCATAGTGCTTCTCCGGAGATAAAGGGTACGGCTTTGACCATAGTTAATAGCATTGGCTATATGATAACCATTGTGAGTATTCAGCTGATTAACACAGTAAGAGATATGACGGACTCTACTGGTATGTATGCATTGCTAGCGATAGGTCCTATTTTGGGCTTATTGGCGTTGAGGAAGAGAATGTGAGCTTGACATTAGTATTGGTTACTTCAATGTAGGGGTTGATTTATCCGCCCTTCAAATCCTTCAGCAGCTAGGCAGTCGCTACATTTGGTTTCATGAGCCCACCATTTGAATGGTGGGTAAAATTGGCGATTACATAATCCAGTGTCATTCTATGATGGGAGTGTGTCCCTACCCAGGATAAGCCACCCTATGCAAGGTATTTAGCTGGTCTGTTTGCCAATCCAGCTTTTTACCATCTGGCCAAAAGATCTCAATACGTTCTATTTCAGTGCTATTCCCCAGTCCAAAGTGGGCAACAGCTTCCATCTGGCAGAGGTAGCCACTTCCAGAATCTATGGTTCTGATTTGGGTTCTTCCTGGTTGATAGAGTTTGATCAAGGCTCCTCTGGCGGGTGCCCCTGCAGGCGTAAGGGGTTGAATACGCAGGTACTTATTGGCAGGAGCTTCTGCCTTGAATAAGCTCAAGGGTTGTAAGCTGGATTCTCCATGAGAAATCAATAACTCCAGTACACCATCCCCATCCAGGTCAGCTACGGCAGCTCCTGTCCCATGTCCAAAGGGCTCCAGTGCCTGCCCTATATCTACCTTCACCCAACTATTTTCCATGTATTTGAACAGCCTGTTGGGTTCTCCTATGTTGTTAAAGAAAATCTCCTCATAGCCATCATTGTCAAAGTCAGCCGCTATGACTGTCCTCACTTTAGAAGGAGAAGCCATAGACGCAATAGCCCTATCCTGAAAGAAAGCATTGTCCTCCTGAACAAACAGCTTGTGGTAGCCTTCCCAATTGCTGCAGACCAGATCTATTTTACCATTACCGTTGGCGTCCAAGGCATATATCCCACGTGCATGTTGTTTCTCATCGCTGAGGCCTAATTCAGCTGCTATTTCCAGGTAAGTTCCATCTCCCTGATTTTGGAAGAAGTAGTTAGGTCCCCACTCGTTTCCCGCATAAATATCCATTTGGGAAGAGAGAATAGGCAGAGAAACAGCCGACCTGCCTCCTGTCTGATAGTCTAGCCCTATGAGTGAGGCAATGTCCATGAGGCGATTCTCATGGTCCTGCTCATAGAAACGGATGGCGCCCCCATAATTTGCCAGATAAAAGCCATACCTCCCTCTTCCAATTCTATCTACGGCTATCACTGATCTACCAGCAGAAGGGTTAATTGCTTCATGATTTTTCTCTAGGGAGAATAGATCTACCCACTCCTGCCCATAGGTAAAAAGCTTATCGCTAAAGCGTTTCTCCCCGGCAAAGGTATCCGTGTTGAGTACATAAATCTCTTCCTTCCCATCCTGGTCTATGTCTGCCGCCGCCACGCCTATAGAAGCGGAATGTGGATCGGCGAGCAGGGGCGGAGCCACGTCTATGAAAGCATGTCCATTCCACTTTAGGACCTGATTAGGAAAAGCAAAGCCTGTAATGAAGGCTTCTGGTTGCCCATCAAAATCCATATCTGTAATGGCGATACCGTAATGTTTGCGAGCGGGATTGTCTGAAATGAGATGAGAATAATCTCTGAAAAAGCCCATAAAATTATTCCTGTTTATATGCTGCTACTTGTGAGGGCTTGGCGGATGTGCTGACTAATTAACTCTGCTTTCAAATATAGCATGAAATGGTCACCCTCAGCTATCTTTTCTCCTCTTTTTACCTTGCGACTCGGAAAAATTTGGTCTTTGGTTCCATGAAGTCGGTAAGTAGGAGGTAAATCAGTTACTCCCTCCCACTGTAATACCTGTTCCACTGCCCAGGTCCGTAAATAAGGATGGAAATCATTAATCATGTCCTGCATTAAATAGCTGAAATCCTTGTCGTGAATCCCAATTAACGGGGCTATACGTGGGAAGGAATTACTCCTCCACGCTTGTCCCTCCACCCATTTATAAACGGGAATTCCACGGAAAATGGAAAACCAGCCTGGCTTTTCTTCTTTATGACAAATAGTGGATAGCAGAATCAACTTCTTTACCCGCTTAAAAGGAACTAATTCCTGAGAGAGAATCCCTCCCAGAGAAAAGCCTAATAACACTACCTCTTCTTCGTTGGGTATTCTTTCGCCTAATCTTTGGACGTAGGAAGAGATAGTTTCTCCCTTATCTGGAACTAGCCAGGGTAAGACCTCTACTTCTCC
>JBCBKZ010000821.1:0-2663 GCA_038520955.1 Bacteroidota bacterium
GGATGCGATAGTCTGGTCATTTCTACTACTACCTTATTGCCTTCCGATACTATAGAAGTAGCGGCCACTACTTGCGATCCTGAAATGGTGGGGGTTTCTAAAGAACTACTGGTCAATCAATATGGCTGCGATAGCTTGGTCATTACCACTACTACACTACTTCCTTCTGACACTATCGAAGTAGCAGCCACTACCTGTGATCCTGAAATGGTAGGCGTTTCTCAGAAGCTACTCGTCAACCAGTATGGATGCGATAGTCTGGTGATTACTACCACTACGCTATTACCTTCAGACACTACCAGAATTGCACAAACTACCTGTGATCTCAAGCTAGTAGGAGCTGATACGCTGAGGCTCATTAATCAGTTTGGTTGCGATAGTCTGATCATTACAACGACTAACTTGATCCCAAGTGATCCACCGGTAGTAAGTGTGAGTGCTGAGGAGGTATCCACCTGTCTTACAGAAAGCCTTACGCTTCAGGCTAATTTGGCAGGTGCGACTACCTACAAGACATGGCAAATCAAACGTACAGGTTACTGGGTAGATCTGACAGCCGAACATCAAACAACTCTTATTCTGGAGAATTTTACTTCTACAGGAGAAACAGAATATAGATTTCTGGCTATCAATCATTGTGATACAGTTTCCTCAGAAGCAGTGAAAGTAACAGTCGAGGACTGTTCAGAACCTGAAGCCATAGAGTTCTTCCTGATTAATGCTAATGACAATACCACTATTGAAGGCATCAATGATCAGGACATCTTCATCCTGGAGGACCTCCCATCCCACTTCAATATGTCGGCCGTAACTACCGAGGAGAATGTGGATAGAGTACGGTTTGACCTGAGTGGACCTATCAATAGTGGGAAAACGGAAAAGGTGAAACCATATGCTGTGTTCGGTGATTCCAAAGGAAATTACAGGAGGGTAGCTACTAAGGCAGGGAGTTACACGCTAAAAGCTACTATCTACCATAGAGTTTCCGGGAAACTGGTAGCTGGAGAATGGAGAGAAATCACCTTTGACATACTGAGCTGTTCAAGTACTACCCTAACAGCTAGGGCAGGTTCAGATAAAGAACTGGATTGTACGAGTGGAATGGTGAAACTGGATGGCAGCACAAGCGGAGGCCTCGCACCTTTTACTGCCTCTTGGACAGGACCTAATGGATTTACTTCTGCTGAACTGACGCCTGCTGTAAGTTTGGTGGGTACATACACCCTCTCCATTACAGATGAGATGGGCTGTATCAAAGAGGATAAAGTAGAAGTAGCTGAGTGTAAGGTTATGGACTGCACCACGACTGACTTAACTGTTAATGCAGGATCAAATAAAGAGCTGGATTGTACCAACGGAAGCGTGAGACTAGATGGCAGTATAAGCGGAGGAGTTACTCCACATACGGTGAGCTGGACAGGACCAGATGGATTCATGTCTTCAGAACTGACACCTACTGTGAGTCTGGAGGGAACTTACACCCTCACCATTACAGACGGCATGGGCTGCACCAAAGAGGATAAAGTAGAAGTTACTGAATGTGAAGTTATAGACTGCTCCACGACTGATTTAACTGCCAAGGCGGGATCAGATAAAGAGCTTGACTGTACCAGTGGAAGCGTGAAACTGGATGGCAGTACAAGCGGAGGAGTTGCTCCACGTACAGCGAGCTGGACAGGGCCTGATGGATTCACGTCTTCAGAACTCACGCCTACAGTTAGCATGGAAGGAACCTACACCCTTACCGTTACAGATGGCATGGGCTGCACCAGAGAGGATAAAGTAGAAGTCATTATTTGCCAGGAAGAAGAGGAAGATGAGTGCATAACAGGCGTTACCCGATTCGTACTGGTGAATGCAGATACTGATAATGACATTGGAGAAATAACTGAAAATGCCGTCTTTGATCTTTCTCAAACGGGAAGAAACCTGAACGTAAGGGTAGAAATCGCTAATTGTGAGAATGATGAGATCAAGAGTGTAAGAATAGAGTTAAGAGGGGATCAGTCCAGAAACAGAACGGAAAATAAAGCTCCTTACACCATGGCAGGTGATAACAAGGGGAACTACTATGTCCATAAGTTTATCCCAGGTGAATTCCAGTTAACCGGTAAATCTTACTTTGAGAGGGGAGCAAAAGGAAGTCAAGGTGCTTCCATGACAGTTACCTTCTCTTTTGTTAATGGAAATCCAGCTCAGGCATTTGAGTTCGCTGAGCCCAATAAAGCTCCTGCACCACTGGTGAGTTTCTATCCTGTACCCGCCAATGATAACCTAAAAGTAGGGATGCAGTTCTTCGATGAAGGAACCTACTTTGTAGATATGTTTGATATCGCTGGTAAGCAGGTAAAAACTTACAGAGTTCTATATGATGAAGTAAGCGGGAAAATATTCTCCCTGGATGTATCAGATCTTTCTTCTGGCATATATCATATCAGACTCAGAAATAATAACTATCTCTCCTGGAAGAAGATTTCTATTAATAGATAAGAAGCTACAAATTTAATATACCAGGGGGGAAGCTGATCAAATCGGCTTCCCCTTTTTTAGGAGAATAGCTTAGGAAATTCTCCCATAAATAAGATTTCTTCTATATTTAGGCCCCCTTATGAATTCTCGCAATTATTCATATTAAGGACATCCATGTAATAGAGTATTCTTTG
>JBCBKZ010000822.1:0-2661 GCA_038520955.1 Bacteroidota bacterium
GGAAACCCTATGTGAGAGTAGTAGGAGAAGCTACCTATACAGATGAAATGCTGGATAAATATGGAAGTTGTCATCCTGATGTGGTAACACTCGACTATGGACAGGCTCCCTATCTGGAAAGTGATTCCATCACTCGTTTAAGAGAACATTATCCTGAGGCTAAAGTACTTGTCATCACCTCTTCACTTGGAAGAAATGATGTCATGCATGCTTTGGGAGAAGGTGTCATCGGGTTTTTAACCAAATCCTGTGATGAGGATGAGGTTATGAGCGCTATAAAAGCGGTAGCCAAGGGAGATAAGTTCTATTGTAGTAAGGTGTTGGATATCATCATGGATAGAGATACACCCGAACCAAAACCTACTCCTTCCTTTGAGGGAATCACTCCCTGTGATCCCGTACAGCTGACAAAAAGAGAAATAGACATCGTTAGGCTTATGGCCCAAGGGAGTAATGCCCAGGATATTGCAGAAACGCTTTGCCTAAGTGTGCATACCGTATACACACACAGGAAAAACATCATGCGTAAGCTGGATGTTACCTCTGCTGCAGAAGTGATTCTGTATGCCATCAATTCCGGATTAGTTTCTCCTGTAAACTAGCCCCATTCCATCTTTACAGCTAATCATATTTACTGAGAAACGCTTCCCATAGCGCTTCCCTAATAGATTTCCCTACCTCTTTCTTGCGTAAAAACTTTTTGTAAAGCCTTGGGTGTAAGGGTACAAATGAGAAATAGAAGCTTTCAGAAGGGAGAATACTTCCCTGCCGTTTTTCCTTAATCTTAATTTCCACTACGGTTAAGCCTCCAGCTTCTATATTCAGTTCTATGGGTTCCCCTTTTTTGTTTCCAGGATGGATAACAGGTGTAAAGGAAAAGGTTCCCGGACTTTGGTTGAACATGAAAGCTGAGTTGTTGGCTATTTTTCCCACCAAAGTATCTCCACTAAACACTTGGCAAGAGGCTGCCGACTTAAGCTTATGAGCCATCCGTATGAATACCACAGTCCCTGTTTCACATTTCTTCTCCTGAGCTGTTAGCTTCAGACTAGTCAAGCTGAGTATAAGAAAAACTCCCCTCCTAAGGAAGGTGTAAGAAAGAACATTCGTGAATTTCATCCTGATAAGGTAATCCCTGTTTCTCCCTAATAAAATGAAGAAAATACCCTCTGAACTCATATAAAGAATGGCAATGATATCATCTAGCTGTTATCATTTTCTCCTTCAGGGCACTTAGCGTTAGTTCTCGAAAATATACTGGTAATCCTTCCAGTGAAGGAGATCTATTGATAGATACATTTAGAGGAAGTATAAAAACTGGAAGAGTTTGTCAGAAGTTAGGAGGAAGTTTTATGGGATTTACTTTGAAAAGGTAATAGTGGACACTGGTTTTCTCATCAGATGATTGAGGACACTTAATCATCCTGTTTGATCAAGCTCCATTCTCGGAACTTCCCTATCAAAAAATCAGCATACCGCATGAAGCCAAGATCATTGTAATGAACGCCATCAACTGTTCCTTCCTGATCAGAACCCAGGGCATGTAAGGTCTCAACATAATAAAGGTCCTTGTATCCTTTATCAATCATTTTTTGATATTCCACCTTCAATGCATGATTCATTCCGTTGCTTTCTTCCATGACTTGTGTATTTAATGCAGAAAAGGTAGCTTTTGATTGGTCTACAAGTAGTATGGGCGTATGAGGATTTTTTTCTCTTATGATATCTACAAGGGGAATGGTTCTTTCCGTGATGTTTTCGGGAGATATCATATTATGCATGCACTCAATCACGTAAAGCTCTGCGTCAGCTTCTGAAATTAACTGAGCGATGGGTTCCTCCATCCTGCCATTCCCACTGAATCCGAAGTTCAGGACATTTACATCAAGTTTCCTTGAGATAATATTTGTGTGAGCCATCCCTGGACGAGATGCACACCCCCCCTGGGTAATACTTGTCCCATAAAAAACGATGGGTTTATCATCATCTATATCTGGCTGTCTGATAACACTACCAGCCTCTATTCCTATCTCAATATTTTTAATCCCGTCGTAAAGAGGCAGGTAGATCTTAAATTCTCTTTCTTCGATAGTCATATTCTCTACAAGAGTATACTCATTTTCCATGCCTTGTGGTCGGCCAGTACTTAGGTATTGCCAGCTACCAATATTCTTAAAATACAGGTCTACCCCTTTAATACCCGTCTCGGGCATATGATTCATCTTGAAATCATGCAGCACCTCCCATTTCACCCTGATGATAGGTGAGTTGGTCAGAAACCGAATGGATAACCCAGAAGAGGATTTGGATAAATTCCACACCGCTTCTCTTACAATACCTTTATATGAGGCTGGTAATCGATCATATCTATTCTCTTTTAGGGAATCTGAAATTATGGTTCCTTCAAGTCTGAAAGAATCTTTCCCGTAAAAAATGATTTCAGTTAGATCCTGAGAATTTTCTTGCCCGTAGAGGGTAAATGCGTATAGAAAGAAAAGACAGATTAAATACTTCACCAGTAGTAAGATATAGGAGAATACAAAAGTAACTGACCTGATTACAGCTCAAGCATGTTCAGTTCTCATAATTAAAGAAAAAACTACTGGAATTCGATGGCTTACTTTAAAGGACTTCCCTATCCTAAGCCTGGCTTAGGATAGG
>JBCBKZ010000823.1:0-2659 GCA_038520955.1 Bacteroidota bacterium
CTATATTTTTGCAACAGGATTGCATATAACACCACCTTATGATCCAAATACAAAACGCATCCAAATCATTTAAAGGTGCTCCTGCTGTCCAGGACCTAAGCCTAAATGTGAGTAATGGAGAGATTTTTGGCCTTTTAGGAGCTAATGGAGCTGGAAAATCAACCACCATCAATATGTTACTGGGGTTTCTGAGCCCTGACTCAGGCAGTGTACAAATCAAGGGACTGGAGACCACGCACAAAACCCAGGAAGTCCAGAATCTCATTGGGTACATTTCTGAGAATGTGAGTTTGTATCCCTATTTATCCGGCCTGGAAAACCTGGATTATTTCTGCCGATTGACTGGATTGAATTATGCTAAAAATGATCTACAGGAATTTCTTTCCGTTTGTGGCTTAGAAGAAGATGATCAGCACAAAAGAGTAGCTGAGTATTCTAAGGGTATGCGGCAAAAAGTAGGGATAGCTATCGCTTATGCAAAGAAAGCGGAAGTGTATTTACTGGACGAACCTGCTAGTGGGTTAGATCCTCTGGCCAGTAATGAGTTATCTGCTTTACTCAAAAAACTGGCGGCTGAAGGTGCTACTATTTTAATGGCTTCCCATGACATTTTTAGGGTAAGAGAGGTATGCCATAAAATAGGGATACTCAAAAAAGGAAGTTTGGTAAAAGAGCTGAACAGTGCAGAGGTGAGTGCTAATGAACTAGAAAACCTGTATTTATCATACATGAAAAACTAAATAGACTATGTGGAAAATCATTAAAAATGAATGGTACGCATTAAGTCGAAGCCGCACTTTTCTTGGGATCAGTATAGGGGTTCTTTTGGTGCTTTTAATGTCCGTCTTTTTAGGAAATAAGCAGACTACTGAGCAAAGAGAAAGATATACCTCAGCTAAAAACCAGCTTCGTCAACAGTGGGAAAATATTGATGCTATGAATCCACATGGTGCTGCCCATTATGGGACATATGTATTCAAACCCACGAATTTATTGAGTAGTCTGGATGAAGGAGTGAATAGTGTTACCGGAAACGTACTGAGAGTAGAGGGCCATATCCAGAATGAGATCGTTCATTCCGAAGCTTCCCAAATGCAGTTTATTTCGAAGTTTGGAAAACTAAAAAGTTCTCTTCTTCTCCAATATGTGCTTCCGTTACTCCTGTTATTTCTAGCCTTTAATAGTGTGAGTAGCGAAAAAAATAGTGGTAGACTTAAGCTACTCATCCTGCAAGGAGCTAAACCTTCAGAACTTTTATGGGGAAAAACCCTATCAGTTTGGCTCTATGGGGTTGCTGTCTTAAGTTTCACTATACTCGTATATACCTTATTTAACATTTCCAATGTAGATACTGAAGTAGCTAGTAGAACGCTCTACTTCTATCTGTCCTACGCTTTATATTACTTCATCATAAGTGGGCTGACCGTATTCTTTTCAGCCCGCTGGCAGAATGCTACTGTAACGCTTACCTCTATGCTAGGTATATGGATTCTGTGGACCATCTTTCTGCCTAATATTTTGTTGAGTTCCGTGGAGAAATGGCATGAGCTTCCTAGCCGAAACACCTTTCAGACGGCTATGAGGGAAGATCGCTCCAAAGGAATTGATGGACATAATCCTGCTGATGAAAGAGGAGCAGAACTAGAACGGCTAACATTAGAAGAATACGGTGTGGATAGCCTTTCCCAGCTCCCCATCAATTTTGACGGCTTAGTCATGCAAGCTGATGAAGAATATGGCAATCAGGTATGGGATAAACACTTCGGGAACCTTCGCAAGGTAATGGCTCAACAAAAACAGAGCTACCAAATTGCCGGAATACTTAATCCCTTCATTTCTCTCCAAAATGCGAGTATGGGCTTTGCGGCAAGTGATAACCTGCACCATCAGGAATTTCTCGTACAGGTAGAGCACTATAGAAGAGGCTTTATCAAATCCCTAAATGATGAGCATGCTTACGGCGGTTCTAAAACAGGAGACTGGGGATGGGAGGCTAATAATGAGTTTTATAAATCTGTGGCAGATTATCAGTATAAACCTACCGCGTTATCTAAGGTCTTTTCCAGCTACTTACTAGACTTGGGTTTATTAGCTGCATGGGTATTACTTGTTGGTATGCTATTAGGTCTGGGCGCTAAAAAAATGCAAATCATATGAAAAACCTGAACGTGTTTCTCTATGAATGGAAGCATTTTGTCCGCAGCCCCTTTAAAGTTGTGGCATTAGTGCTTTTTGTATTGGCAGGGATCTATGGCTTGCACAATGGCGCGAGTCTTTACCATGATCAAATGGTAGAGATCGAAAAAATCAAGGGAGATATTGAGGAAGGAAGGCAAAAGCAAATAGCCTACTATGATGAGGGAAAGGTAGGTCCTGAAGACCGTCCGTGGGTAGATCTTAGTACTCCTTTCTGGGCCATATGGTATAGCGAACCCTATCATTTCAAAACACCTTCTCCGGCATTGGTCTACAGCATGGGGCAAGCTGAGCAGTATGGTTTTTATAAAAGGGTCAGTTTTAATGCAAGCCCTTATGACGCTGATATGACCAAGGAAATAGCTAATCCTGAACGTTTACAAACAGGCACATTAGATTTTTCCTTTGTCTTACTATTTTTGCTTCCCTTGTTGTTGTTGATTTCACTTTATAATCTTAACAG
>JBCBKZ010000824.1:0-2658 GCA_038520955.1 Bacteroidota bacterium
AAAATTTTTATAGCCTACACATATTTCCTATTAGCGTTTGGTCATAAATGACCACTAGCTAAGTTCTGTTTGATTTGGAACAGAACAAGTCTTGCTATATCCAAGATTTTTTTGCGCCTTGAATAAAGTCTGAGAGGGTATGGACTTTTTTATTTACACATACCGAAGTGTGCTGAACATGAGGAATTCAAGAGATTGGGATTTTTATTTCTGTAGCCTGGAATCACAGCCGGCGTCTATAATGGTTAACCTTGCACAAAAACATATATACACCCAAGAAGAAACCCCTCATTTACTAAGTTTAAGGGTCCCTCTTCTTCATCCTAATGAATACGGTCTTACCTCTTATCAGGAGGCAGAGGTGCTTTACCTGATGGAGGATCAAATAGCTGAGCATATCATCTTTTACCTGGGGGCCAGATATGTGGCCAGATTAACATCCAGGGGACAGCGTGAATACTTCTATTATTGTAACACAAAAATTGATGCAGATAACATCATAGAGGAGATCATGGGAGAATTCCCTGACTACCTATATGAGTACCAGTTATACCATGACCCGGAATGGTCATTATATCACGAATTTTTGTACCCATCTCCTATGGAGTACCAGTCTATTCTTAACAGGCATTCTGTTAACAAACTGGAAGAAATGGGAGATGTGCTGGTCAAACCCAGAGAAGTAACACATACACTAGCTTTTCCTACTTTTCATGCCCTACATTCTTTCACAGAAGAAATACAGGGAGAACAATTTGACGTATTAGATACATTTTGTGAAGAGAAAGGAGAAAAAAGCTTTATCCTGGTCATGTCCAGGATGGATGCTGTTGATCAATACACCATTGATCAACTGGTAGCCTGGATTCTGGAAACTGCCCAACAATTTGAGGGAAGTTACAGAGGATGGAAGACCAAGGTGATTAAACGCCAGCTTTTTGGTAGCGACTTCAACTCGGGATTCTCAAACAATTTTTCCAGCTAGATGTAAACTAGTAGCATTCCTGTGTATATATTTATGCTAAATGCTACTACTTATGGAGAAAGAAGGATTTATTCCCTATACAAGAGAATCTTATGACCAGGCGGAGATGATCCGCAGGTCTGAGGAATTTTATCAGTGGATGGACTCCAGGAGGTCTCTCCGGGTATTCTCTGATAAGGAAGTTCCCAGGGAAGTCATTGAGAATATTATTCAGGCTGCTTCTACAGCTCCTTCCGGAGCGCATAAGCAGCCTTGGACTTTCTGTGCCGTTTCTGATCCTGCCATAAAAAGCAAGATCAGGGAAGCTGCAGAGAAAGAGGAGTATGAAAACTATCATGGGAGAATGTCTGACCGCTGGTTAGATGACCTGAAAGTATTTGACACAGACTGGCATAAGCCTTTTCTGGAAATAGCCCCTTGGCTCATCATCGTGTGTAAGCGAGCCTACGAAAAAGAAAAGGGAGAAAAAACCAACAACTATTATGTGAATGAGTCGGTGGGGCTTGCCTGTGGCATGCTACTTACGGCCATACATCATACGGGTCTGGTAGCACTTACCCATACCCCTTCTCCTATGAACTTTCTGACCAAAATCCTGGAAAGACCCGCCAATGAAAGGCCCTTTTTACTGATCCCTGTAGGCTACCCGCCTGAGGATGCCACTGTCCCGGTATTAGGGAGAAAGAGCCTGAATGAAATGGCCGTCTTTTTTGAAGGAGAATCCAACTAGCTACTTTGAAAACTCTGGAGGCAAGTGTATTTTCAGTTTGTAACTATCCATGATGGGGTGGTTACATACAGGTCTACAGGCTGATATACTGACAAAGCAAACACATCTCTTATGGCAGTACAGGTAGGACGTTGGGATTGTCCGGTTTGTGGAACCAAGAAGATCTTGGGTCCAAAGACCCGTTGCCCAAATTGTAATTCTCCCAGACCGGTAAATGTAAAGTTCTACCTTACCGATGATGCGGAAACTGTCACTGACAGGTCCAAACTAAAGGAAGCAAGATCCGGTGTGGACTGGATTTGTGGGCACTGCCAGGCTCATAATAAAGCCAAGGTGTTAATCTGCCATTCTTGCGGGAACCCAAAGGACAACCTCTCTGAAGACGTAGACCTGGACGTCAAAGAATACGGCCTAGATGAGATTCCTGATTCTGGTACCAGACCAGAAGACATAGCCGGAGAAACCTATCGTCAGGCCAGAACTCGGCCAGGCTATAAACGCAAGCGCCCCAAAGGACTTCTCGCTAAAATTCTATCCGTTCCTGCCTTCGCTGCCATTCTATTTTTCTTACTCATGACATTCCCAGCTACCATAGATGTGGAAGTCGTAAATCATCGCTGGGAAAGGAGCATACAGTTCCAGCACTATGAGCAGGTTAGAAAAGAAGAATGGAATGTCCCCTCATCTGCTACTAATGTTGAATCCTTTAGAGCAGTCCATCACTATGATCAGGTATATGTACGGACGGAAACACGATATAAAACCGTAAGAGAACAGGTAGGGACGGAAAGATATGTCTGTGGTAAACGAGATCTTGGAAACGGATACTTTGAGGATAAGTATTGCGATAAGCCCATTTACGAATCCCGTCAGGAACCCTATCAGCATGACGTTAAAGCGATATTTGGTTTTGTAGACGGGTACGTCCTTATAAACATCATGC
>JBCBKZ010000825.1:0-2657 GCA_038520955.1 Bacteroidota bacterium
TTCAATGAATCAGGGGACACCATTGCACATCCTAAACTAGTCCAGGTAAGTAATGGTGAGTTTATCAGGGTGCACTTCGCCAGTGATTTATGTGAGGCCACTGCCAATTACACCTTTAGCTTTAGGACCCCACCACCTGCATTTGCGGGAAATGATACCTCTATTTGTCCGGGTACTAGCCTTGCACTGAATGGTAGGGGAGGAGTATCCTTAAGCTGGAGATCCAATCCTACCTTATCTGACACTTCGGTAGCTAATCCGCTGGTAAGTCCTCAATCAAGGAATGCTTATTACCTGAAGGTGATGGACCAATATGGTTGTGTGAATCATGACACTATCATCGTAGGGCTTCATGTGGTAACGACAGCAAGTACTGTTCTCGAATCTTCTCTGTGCCATGGAGATTCAGTGCAGCTATACGCAAGTGGGGGAGTAGCTTATAGTTGGAACAATGAGCTGAGTTTATCAAATCCTACTATTGCTAACCCTGTTGCCAGTCCGGGAATTACCACCCTATATCTGGTAGAAATTACGGATGCTAATGGATGTAAACGTGAGGATTCTGTTAAGGTAAGAGTAAAACCTGTTCCCAAAGCCGAAGCGGGGGAAGATGTGGCTATTTGTCAGGGAGAGTCAGTTAGGTTATCCGGAAGTAGAGGAGAAAACTACAGTTGGTCTCCGGCCAGAGGGCTTTCTAAAACTTTTGTGTCCAGCCCGCTCTTCACGGGTGAGGAAACTACTATCTACACCTTAACGGTGATAAATAAGGAGGGATGTATAGCAACAGATACCATGAAAGTGGTAGTGAATCCCCTTCCCCAAATCAGGATCAATGTATCCGAAACAGAAGTCTGTAAGGATGCAGAGGTAATATTTGAGGCCAGCGGAGCTGACTACTATCGCTGGATGCCGGAGGGAGAATTCCCAAACCCTGCAGGAGTTAGTAATACCATCAAGCCACTGGCTTCCTCCCTTTACGTACTGGAGGGACGGACTAACGAAGGCTGCTACTCCTGGGACTCTACCTATATTATCCTTCACAACGGGGCCAATTCTTTGATAACCAGTGATACGAGTGCTTGTGAAGGAGATACGCTGTGGCTAGGGGTTTCCGGGGCGAGTTCCTATCTGTGGAATACTGAGGAACAAGTAGATACTATTATGACAGCACCGGATGAACCCACTTCTTACTGGGTCATTCCTTATACTAATTTGGGTTGCCCTGGAGATACTGCTTATTCCTTTGTACAGACCTACCCTTATCCTATAGCCATGTTCAATCCCGATGCGGATTCGGGCTACATTCCAATTGAGATTTTCTTCTACAACGACAGCGAATTTGCAGATTCTTATCTGTGGGACTTGGGGGATGGTACGACCTCCAGGGAAGAGACCCCAAGGCATGAATACACTGAGGTAGGAAAATATACTGTCAACCTGATTGCTTTCAATGAAATAGGCTGCCAGGACTCTATCAGTTTCTCTTACCTGGATATCCTCAGTGCCAGAGTATTCGGAGGAAATGCTTTCTCCCCAAATGGAGACGGAAAGAATGATGTCTTCAGGTTCATGGCCATGGGAGTAGAAAGAATGACCATGCAGGTTTTTAATCGTGGGGGAAACCTGGTCTATGAAGAAACCGGGAAAGAGCCTAAATGGGATGGGACAAGTAACGGCATCAGAGTGGCTAATGGGATCTATGTATACAGGTTACAAATCCTTGAAGAAAAAGGATATAGCTATACAAAAGTTGGGACCATTATGGTGCTTTAGTAGGCAGATTTAATGTAAAGAAAGAGAGGTCTTGAAGTAAAACGCAGGCCTGGAAATAGTTCAAAGTGAGGAAATGGGATCGTATGTAAATGCGCTTTCCCAATAATTATAGGTTACCGTGGGAAAAGGTTGTTTTCAGAATCGTATTAATCTTGCTTTTAGGCTTATTGTGGAGAGAATTCTATTCGTAAAGAATAGGGTTAGGAGAAGCTTTTGGCTTTATCAGTGGGGAAGAGAACTATCTCTTTTACCACTCTTTATGCTAGTCATAGGGCATTCTTTTGCCGCTGATATGGAAGATGATAGGCCAGGACAGGTATGGGCAGATGAAATTTGTGATAATGGGATAGATGATGACGGAGATGGGCTGATAGATTGTCAGGATCCTGATTGTAGTGGGTTTGCTGGTTGTAGCCTCCTGAATAGCTGTTCATCCTTAGGTGAAAACATGGTCCTGAATGGTGACTTTGACCAGGGCTACTTTGGATTCTCAAGTGATTATGGCCGTGGAATTAATAATAAAGTCAACGGAACCTGTAATAATCATGGATGGTATATAGTAGGGAAGAGAGTAGGGGAGGCAGAATATAACCAAGCTCCTGGAGCTCCTGGGACTTATACCAGTTCCGATCCTAATGACATCAGTAATAGGGATGTTATACTAGGAAGTCTCCCTGATCATACAGATGGAGATGGATTCTTTATGTATACAGATCCTAATAACATCTTGGGATCGTCTTTATGGTATCAGGATATTTCGGTTTGTGCAGGACAAAAATATATCTTCTCTGTCTGGGTGAAAGCCTTAGCTAATCGAGAACCTATAAGGCTAAGCCTCCGGGTATTCTGTGTAAGGAAAAAGTAGTTCACCATCTACCCGGAGG
>JBCBKZ010000826.1:0-2648 GCA_038520955.1 Bacteroidota bacterium
TAAAGGTATCTGACAAAAATAAGTCAAATACCGAAAATATTTTTAGCCCTAAATACAGGTTTCCTTTATTGCTTGCTTTCTTAATTGCCTTTTTTAATCAGTTCTCTGGTATAAACGCATTTCTTTATTATGCTCCCAGAATATTTGAGAAGGCGGGCCTTGGTGAAAGTACAGCCTTATTGAGTAGTATCGGAATTGGGGTTGTAAATCTTTTGGCAACCCTTGCCGGACTTTACCTCATAGATAAGCTCGGTAGAAAGATCTTAATGTACATAGGATCTGTTGGATACATCGTTTCCCTGAGTTTGGTAGGAACCGCCTTCATGTTGAACTGGCAGGGAATAACTGTTCCTATATTCCTGTTTCTCTTTATTGCCTCACACGCAATTGGTCAGGGAGCTGTTATTTGGGTGTTTATCTCTGAAATATTCCCCAATCATTTACGAGCCAAAGGACAATCCTTTGGAAGCTCTACCCACTGGGTCGGAGCTGCTTTAGTCACAGTATTTATGCCAAGTCTACTAGGAGGATTGAGTAATCCAGGGTACGTATTCTTCTTCTTTGCACTTATGATGGTTCTTCAACTCTTGTATGTCAGATTCATGATGCCCGAGACAAAAGGAATCCCTCTTGAAGAACTCCAGGCCCAGTTAGTAAAACCATCTAGCAACTAAAAGAAACTATGAAAAAATCCCTGATTTGTTTTGGAGAGATATTATGGGATTTGCTTCCTAAAGGCAAGGAGGCAGGCGGTGCACCTTTGAATGTTGCATTTCATGCAAACAATCTGGGCCTTTCTTCTTCTATCATCAGTAGGGTGGGAGAAGATGTATTAGGGGAAGAGTTACTTTCTTTCCTTCTTTCCAAAGGGATATCTATAGATAAGGTTCAAAGAGATAAGGTGAAGCCTACTGGATTAGTAGGAGTTGAACTTCATCCAGAAAAGGGTCCATTGTATACCATTCATGAGCCTGCTGCATGGGATGAAATAGAAATTGATGGGGACTTAATCAGTACAGTAAGTGAAGCAGATACAATTGTTTTTGGTTCACTGATATGCAGACATAAAAAAAGTCAGAGTACGCTTTTTACCCTACTTGAGAAATCCCAATTGAAGGTCTTGGACGTAAACCTTAGGCCTCCATTTTATTCAAGGACCCTTCTGGATAGCTTGTTAGGCTATGCTGATATAGTGAAAGTAAATGAGGAGGAGCTGAAAATTCTATCTCAGGAGCAGGGGAATCCCAATGACTATAAGCGTCAGATGGGAAACCTTGTAGAGAACTACAACATCAGTTCTATCCTCCTCACCAGAGGTAAAGATGGGGCCGTTTTACTTGACCATGGAAAGTTCTATTTCCAGGGTGCTTTTCCCATTACAGTAAAAGATACTATCGGGAGTGGAGATGCTTTTCTGGCAGGCTACCTCAAGAAAACTATGGAACAATGTACTCCACAAGAAAGCCTTGAGTTTGCTAGTGCTACAGGGGCCCTCGTAGCTTGTAGAGAAGGAGGAACCCCATCACTTACAGAGGAAGAAATAATAAAGTTTATACACGATCAGAAGACAGATTCTTTAACACATAATTAATTTATGGCAAAGACTACTACGCACATACTATCACTATTTCTACTGGTTTCTGTCTTGGCTTGTCAAAGCCCTAAACAAGTTTCAGAAACAACAAGTAATTCAAGTTCAGTTTACTCAGAACCACATAGGCCACAATTCCATTTTACTCCTGCCTCCATGTGGATGAATGATCCTAATGGAATGGTATTCTATGAAGGTGAGTATCATTTATTTTATCAGCATTATCCTGAAGATAATGTTTGGGGTCCTATGCATTGGGGACATGCAGTAAGTGAGGATCTGGTTAATTGGGAACACCTTCCAATAGCCCTATACCCTGATTCATTAGGATATATCTTTTCGGGAAGTGCTGTAGTGGATTGGGAAAATACCAGTGGTCTTGGAAAGGAAGGGAAACCCCCTCTAATAGCCATTTTTACGCATCATGATCCTGTAAAGGAAAAAGCAGGAAGAAATGATTTCCAATATCAAAGTATTGCATATAGTAATGACAATGGCAGGAACTGGACAGCCTATGAAGGGAATCCGGTCATACCTAACCAAAACAGCATTCGGGATTTTCGTGATCCTAAGGTGATTTGGGATGAAGATTCAGAGCAATGGGTGATGGTATTTGCGGCGCATGACCATGTAAAATTCTATGGTTCTCCGAATCTAAAAGACTGGACTCATTTAAGTGATTGGGGAAAAAGTTATGGAGAGCACGGGGGTGTCTGGGAATGCCCTGACCTATTCTCTATGGAAGTAGAAGGTTCAGGTGAGAAAAAATGGGTGCTTCTTCAAAGCCTTAACCCTGGTAGCCCTAATGGGGGTTCAGGGACCCAGTATTTTGTTGGGGACTTTAATGGGAAGGAGTTTATTCTGGATCCTTCCTTCTTACCCTCCGTGACTGATGGGAAAGCTGTATGGCTGGATTATGGACGAGATAATTACGCTGGCGGGACCTGGTCAGATCTACCTAACCACGCCGGTAGAAGATTCTTCCTTGGATGGATGAGTATCTGGGATTATGCAAATATAGTCCCTACTGAAGCGTGGAGAAGTGCTATGACCCTTC
>JBCBKZ010000827.1:0-2646 GCA_038520955.1 Bacteroidota bacterium
ACAAGGGGTGAGAAATGAGAGGAATCTAACATTAGCTTCTACTTCCAGAATAGCCAAAATCATCCATCCTTCTTTCCTCACAAGAAATGAAAAGCCCCCAATGAAATAGATATCCATTTCATTGGGGGAGAGTCCGTTATGTTTTTGGAAGCAACTTTTAGTTAGATCCTGAGTAGATAAGAATTCTCTTCATGCTGACCGTTTGCCCATCCCTGAAACTGATGAAGTACATTCCGTCCTGCATCTCACTCACATTCAGCGTCTCCTCTATGGGTTGTCCATCCTGATTAAGATACTCCTTCTCATACATGATTCTTCCCATAGGATCTACCAGGGTCATTTTGGCAAAAGTGTTATACACATAGTCTACACTAATGGTAATTTGTCCTTCTTCTGCTGGCATAGGGAAGGCTGAAACCACATTTCCGGGCTCAAAGACTACCTCCCTAATTTCTGAATACTTGGTCACATTTCCTGCTACCACAAATCTGATTCGGTAGAAAATAGGGCCTGGAAAGGGAGGCTTATCCAGAGCTGTATAGGTATTTGGGGTCAGGGAAGTCCCAGCTCCTTCTATCTCTTCCTGTACTTGCCAAATACTGGCGTCCTGAGATCGCTCTATGATGAAGGACTGGTTTCCGACTTCTACTGCTGTCCAATTCAGTAAAACGCCGTTGGTTTGAGCAGTGGCAGTAAATTCAGTAACGTTGGTTTCTGTAACCAAAGAATCACTGTCTACTAACAAGAGAGTAGTATCTCCCGTATAACCTGTTCCTTCTGAGTTAGTAGCATATCCCCTTAGAAAAATCACTACACCCGTCGGCAGAGAGGAAAGCGTGCTGCTATAATTCCCGATTTCAGTGCCACTGACAGTAACATTGCTAACTGATGCCCCTCCCAGGACAGGTGAGGGTAAAGTATCCCATACAAATCCTTTCTCACTGATGGTAGCTCCTCCATCATTAGCTAGTCTGGCTTGCACAATGACAGAACTAGTATTTTGTATGGTATAACTTAAGCTATCCAGTACAGGAATGCTGATTTCCGTAGAGTTATTGAAACTAGTGTCGTTAGAATAAGCTGTTCCTACACTGTTTATGGCATAGCCTCTGAAATAGATGACAGTCTCTTCAGGAAGAGAACTTGCATCCAGTGTATAGACACCAGTGAAATCCTCTGAGGCCTTTATGACTTTGGTTACCCCATTTCCATCTATTTGAGGATCGGCTGCTGTTCCCCATACAATTCCATATTCTGTGATATCCTCACCTCCATTAGCGGTAATTTCTGCTCCCAGGGTCGCGGTGGTTCCTCCAACATTGCTGAAGGTAGGATTGGTCAAAGTAGGAATTCCAGAGGCAGCTGTAGTATTGAACTGTATTTCTTCTGTATAAGAAGTACCGACATCATTTGTGGCAAAGCCTTTAAAATAGATAGGCACATTTGTAGGTAAACCTTGCACCAACTCAGAATATACCCCGGTAGTAAGCTCGCTACTCTGAACCACGGTAGTGTTGGCTTCCCCTACCACAGGATTGGTAGACTGAGACCATACGATCCCTTTATTCGTTAAAGCAGATCCTCCTGTTCCCACTACATTAGCTCCTAATACCGCTGAAATATCTGTTATGTTATTAACGGTTGGACTGGTAATGATCGGAGTCGTGGGGGCAGAACTGGAAATGGTTACACTATAGTCCTCTGTCTGCCCAAAGGATAGGGTTCCACATGGTCCTTCTCCCCCCGTAATGTAGTCAGCAATCACACGCATCCTGATGGCCTGATCCATAACAGGAGGACTGGCCGGAATGGCAATAGTCCCAGAATGAATCTGCGGTTTCCCTATTTCATTCGAAGAGAAGACTAATTCTCCCGTCTCACTAAAGTCTCCATTATTATTAAAATCTATGAAAACTCTGACCTTTTGCTCATTCAGGTCAGTATATACCTCTATGGTGTAGCTTTCTCCAGGCTGTACAGTAGTACCCTGGGTACACACTCTGTCCACATAAGCCCCTTCAGTAGTATAGGTACCTGAGCTGGCATCCAGGGTGTTAAAAACCACCTTATAAGGTCCCATCCCAAAAGAGTTATCTACATTCTGAACTATTGGGGTACAAATTGGATCAGCGGGAACCTGTGGAGGTTCGAAAGTACCTAATGAGCTGACCAGACCAGGTCTTAAGGTAGTCAATGCTGTTACCATCCTATCCTTTTGTCCCTGCGTAAATTCTTCTGAGCAACTAGAGTAATCCATGTGGTTAGTTATGACATCTCCCAAAGGATTACCTGTACATTCATTCGTTTCGTCTTTGTTGCAGGTAAAAAGAGATCTAACATGTGGATCAGTATCACACACCCTATCGCCATCTGTAGTACAGTCGTCATTCACCGGACAGCTTAAGTTATTCTCTCCCATGGCAGCATCTCCCTGGAAGGTATGATAAAGATTAAGTGCATGCCCAATTTCGTGTCCCAGGGTAGTACTCCCTTCAACAAATTGGGAAGCCAGCAGGACAGTTCCGTCTACTTCTTCTGAAGCTCCCGGGAAATAAGCATATCCAGCGGTAAAACTTCCGCTGGTGCCATCAGCACCATCTATTTTGTTGATTATCCAAATATTGTAGTAATCCTTATTGGGCCATC
>JBCBKZ010000828.1:0-2644 GCA_038520955.1 Bacteroidota bacterium
GTTGACGAATATAGTTCAGGATCTGTTTAAGTGTGAGGTTCCCTCTTTAGCGCCTAACGGAACCCCCTCATTTAAGGTTATTTCTACGATGGAACTGGAGGAGTATTTTGGCTAATGATTTCCCCTTCTTTCCGTATATTTTTGTTAGCTAAGAACAATCCCCCTTATTTTGGGATTATTTTCTATATAAGAACAGAACTAGCTTTCCATAAATGCTTAATAGACTCACACCTGCTGTCAAGAATCTGATCATCATCAATGTGATCATATTAATTGGTTTTGAATTATTTAGTCCAAGACTTAGTGGGATTAAGGACATAGAGAGGAACTATTTTTCTCTCCACAAATCCGATCTGTTAGGCTTTCGACAAATCATTGAAGCTGATTTTGTGGAAGTGTATGGGCCAATACCCCTGAATTCGGGTGAACTGACTGAAGAAAATGCTGCTGATATATTTAGGTCCAGCCCTAACTTATCTACTGATATAGCTGATGCCTATAGAGATGGCATAATCTCCGGACCCGCAAAGTTTCAACCCATACAGTTGATCACATGGTTCTTCAACCATGGAGATTTTTGGCACTTGTTATTTAATATGTTTATCTTCTTTCTGATAGGTCCGGCGGTAGAACATATTCTGGGAACAGAGCGCTTTTTGAAGTTTTACTTCTTTTGTGGGATTTTTGGAGGACTGCTGGTAGCCTACCTGGATCCCAGTACTATCCCCGTTTTAGGTGCTTCGGGCGCTATTTATGGGGTAATGGTAGCTTTTGCTTTATTTTTTCCCCGCGAAAAGTTTTATTTCTACTTTCTAATCCCAGTTGAAGCCAGATGGTTTGTTACCGGGATAGGGATTTTCTCCTTAATTATGGTGCTACGTGATGCCTTTGGTCTGGGAGGAGGAGATAATATTTCCCATTTTGGACACCTGGCGGGTATGGTAGCTGCCTTTGTATTTTTTTATCTTGGAAAGGCTATTCCATTTCTTGGAAGATGAGGATTTAGAAGTAAATAATTGTATAATCTGTAAACAGTTAATCGTTTAAGAACTTGGAAATGAACTTGAAACAGCGAATTCAAGCTTTTGTGAGTCAACACCAGACAACAGGCTGGATCGTATTGTTAATGCTGGGCGGACTTTTGCTGCAGGGGATCTTGTTCATTGTTCTGGCTGCGGTTACAGGTTCCTCTGAGGCATGCCCTCCAGGACAAATTGGGGAGAATGCGCCCCTTTACTGCCGAATCATCCAACAACTTGTACTACCACCGGGAGGAAAGACGTTTTTATTCCAACCGTGGTCGGTTATAACCTATCCGTTCTTTGTTGCAAAATTTGAAATTCTGAGGGTACTTTTTGATGGTATCATCATTTGGGCTTTTGGTAGGATTCACCAGCAAATCATGGGAGATTCCAGAACCAGAAGGCTCAGCATTTTAACAGTACCGATAACTGCGATTATTACAGTTATCATCTGTTCCCTGATTCCTGCTATGCAGGCTGGGCCTCCAGTATATGGAGTTACTGTTTTAATGATTACACTCATGGTGTCTGCCATCACCCTTGTACCGGATTTCTCTATCCAATTGTTGCTCTTTGGAAGAGTGAAAATCATTTGGGTAGGCCTCGTTCTACTGGCACTTTCTCTGGTTTCTGCTGGTCCTACAGCAGAAGGAATAGCCGTGGGAATAGCAGCCATAGTAGGCTTCGTGCATGTATATCTCTTGAGAAAAGGCACAGATTTAACTGAAATTATCTGGTCTTACTATCAGGATAGAGAGCCTAAGCCTAGAATGAAGGTGAAATACGGTACTAAATCTAATGCTGACTCTGAACAAGCAAAAAGAGCACTAAAAAAAGACCATAAAGTTCCTCAGGAAGTCATTGATGGAATACTGGATAAAATCTCAGCCAAGGGGTATGATAGCTTAAGTAGGGAAGAAAAAGAGATTTTATTTACTGCTTCTAGTCAATCAGACGATGAAAAAAGTTTCTAGTCAGGCATTGCTTCTGACTTTTATCCTCGTTTTCCTGGCTCTAACCTTTCTGACAAGTGTAGGTGCAACGGCGCCCCTGATCAGTGTGAAAGACTTTCCACTGCTTCAGTTTACGCCTATTGCTGCCTTTCTGTTGATCCCCATTCATATTCTCATTTTGATTGGATTTCTCTCCAAGAAACCCAATAGGAAATGGGCTATAATCTGCATTATCCTTCTGGGTATGAGTGGTCCTGTGTTGTATAAATTCCTGAACCTGGCCCCTGAAGAGGAGCCTGATGTTGAAGGAGCCATTAGCATTATGACGTTTAACATCCAGGGATTCGCTATTAAAAAGAATAGACTCGATTCTATCATCAATCTCATCAATGAACATGACCCAGATGTAGTATGCTTTCAGGAGTTTAGGAGGTCTATCAGGGGCGCTTATGATGCCATAGAGTATACAGCTGAGCGTACTGGCTATCCCTACTATATGTTTCAGGGAAGAGATAGACACAAACACGGGCTGGCTTTTATGTCAAAATACCCTGTGGTGGAGACAGATACCCTATTTGTTTATCCTCACTACATCAATCAGGGAATTTTAAGTATACTGGAAACACCTAATGGAAGAGTAGGAGTAGGAAATATTCATTTAAGTTCCTT
>JBCBKZ010000829.1:0-2643 GCA_038520955.1 Bacteroidota bacterium
TTTTCATTCTCCTCAGGATCATCTGAGGAGAATGAAAAACTTCAGCAGTTCAAGAATACCCAACAAAAGGAGGTCTTAATCCTGAGAGATTTTGAGAAGAAAAGCGATACAAAGTTTTGTTGTGGTGTCATCTTTCAACCCAAGTATAAGAGAACGATTAAGGCCAGCATGATTCTCAAAGATGAGAATACCTTAACAATCAATGGGAAGTATGGCATCCTGACAGGGAGCAGGATATGGACCAAAATTCAAGAAACTGAAGGAGTCCAGAAAAGCTAGCCTAAAGAAGGAAACCTACCCTACCCGATTTTTTTCAAAAAAACAATTAGATTGAGATGGAAGAGATACTTAGAAAAGGCCTCATTGGGGCTCCGGGCCTTTCTATAAAGAACCTAAGCAAATTATCTATTGATTTGAGAGTTAAGATTAACGTCATTCTACCTATTGCCTTGGCTGTCATTATTCCAGGGTTAGTGGTTTACGTCAATTCAGCAGCCTTAAATTTACCTAACAAACTTAGGTACATTAGCATGTGGGGCTTCGGATCTCTTGTCATGTACACCTTATGGCAAGTACTTTGGCATCTATGGGAAATTAGAACTGCTAAGGGGCGGAAGGCATTAGTTATTTCCTTCTTAATGCTATGTTTAGTCCTTACTGTAAAAACAATTGTAGAAAAAACAATTGTAGATACTACTCAATATGCTATTGAATCTACGACGGTCTCCCTGTTACGCTTAACCCTTGCCTGCGTATTAGTTTTGGCAGTTCAGTTTGCTTTACGTGCCCAGCAAAATATCTCAAAACTGAAGCTGGAAAAAGAGCAAATTCAAACCGAGAATTATAGGGTACAGCTTCAAGCCCTCCGCTCCCAAATAGATCCTCATTTTCTATTTAATTCTTTGAATACACTGAGGTCCATGGTCCGCCAGCAGCATACAAACTCTGAGCAGTTTGTCATGAGCCTTTCTCAGTTTTACAGGCAGACCCTAAAGCATAATGAGAATACGACTTTGCCGCTTTCAGAAGAATTAGCTGTGCTTGAATCCTACTTATTCTTAATGAAAAGCCGGAATGAGGAAGCCGTATCCATCCACATAGACATAGATAAAGAATCTCAGACTCATCATATCCCTACTTTGGCGCTTCAAGTAGTGGTGGAAAATTGCTTCAAGCATAATAGCATGACGTCTAAGAATCCTTTGAAAATAGAGATTTCCAATATGAGCAAGGACTATATCCAGGTCAAAAATAACATACAACCCAAGTTTGGAGATAATGAGCCATCAGGTTTTGGCCTGGATAGCCTCAAGAAACGCTATGAGTTAATGGATGTCCAGAGAGGGGTTGAGGTGGAAGAAACTGAGGATGTTTTTTCGGTAAGGTTGAAGCTGATAGAAAAGAGGTAATACTGATTGCAGAATATTGAATGATATGATTCTTAATGTGAAGTAGATTCTCACGAGAAGTCGCAAAGAGAATAAAATTAACTTGTAGACATGAATGTCCTAATCATAGAAGACGAGTCTCATACAGCTTCCCTCCTCCAGGAGATCATAGAGCAAGATCCTGATTTCATGGTCATTGAGAAGCTGGAATCGGTAGCTGAGGCCGTTCCTTACCTGAATAAGTACCAGCATAATCTGGACCTCCTCTTTTTTGACATCCAACTGGCTGATGGACATAGCTTTGAGATCTTTAAGCATGTGGATGTAACTGTCCCTATTGTGTTCTGCACTGCCTTTGATGAGTATACACTACAAGCCATAAAAAATAACGGAATAGACTATGTATTGAAGCCTTTCAAGGAGGAGGATATACATACAGCCCTCAAAAAGTACAAAACCCTGGCCGCCAACCTTCAGGCCAAACAACCAACCCCCGTAAGCATCAGGACAGAAGAAACCCCTAAGTGGCAGCAGAACTTCCTGACACAATTCCGGGAAAAAACGCTGGTCAAAAGAGTAGATGAAGTAGCCTTCTTTACCGTAGAGCATGAGAACGTCTACCTCTACAGCTTCTCAGGAGATAAATATCCTCTCTTCAAAAAGATGGAGTACCTGGAATCTGTTTGTAATCCCCAGGACTTCTTCCGCATCAATCGACAGATGCTTGTTAGTCGGAAGGCTATACAGTCCTTCGAGCCTTACTTTAACCGCAAGATCGTCCTACAGCTAAACGTAACACCTGAAGAGCAGCCCATCGTGAGCAGACTAAAAGTGAGTGCCTTTAAAGAGTGGTTGGAGAGGTGAGGAGTGCAAATCATGAACTGGTAACGGTATCTCTTTAAAAAACGTTAAATTGAGTGAAATAGATAACTATATGGTTTCTGCAAAAAAAGTGATAGGAATGATTAATGGATTCAGTCTTTCTGAACGGCTAATGATCATTGAAGAGGTACTCAAAAATATTAGGGAAGAAAAATCAACAACTAATTCTAATGATATCTCCATAAAGAAGTTTGTAGGTATCATAGATGAAAAGGAAGCTACCCTTTTTGAAGAAGCTATCTCTGAATCAAGAAAGGTAGACGAAAATGAATGGTAAGTATTTACTGGATTCGAACATAATCATTGATATTTTTAGAGGTGATGAAAACACTGTAGAGAAAATCCAAAATCTCTCTCCAATATTTATCTCAGT
>JBCBKZ010000082.1:0-12418 GCA_038520955.1 Bacteroidota bacterium
GACCAGCTCATAGCCATGGAACCAGCGTCTGCTGAAGATTTAGGAAGATTTTTGAAGCAGGTAAGTGAGTTAGAGGCCATCGTAAAAGAGGATATGGCATGGCGCTATATAAACATGACCCGTGATACAAAAAGTGAAGAATTAAGAAATAAATACCAATTCTTCGTAGAGCAGATTCTCCCCCATCTCTCCGTTTATGAAGATCAGTTAAATAGAAAGATAGCTGAGCATCCACACTTTAATGATCTAGATGAGGAGGTATACCTTACCTATACCCGTTCTCTCAAAAAACAGATAGAACTTTTCCGTGAAGAGAATATCCCCTTGGTTTCTCAGGCCCAAATGACCTCTCAGCAATATGGCGCTACCGTAGGGAGCATGTCCATAGAGCATGAGGGAGAAACCATGACCTTACAGCAGGCAGCCAGACTACTGGAAGATAAAGACAGGCCGCTAAGAGAAAGTATTTGGAGAAAGGTAGGCCAGAGGAGAGCAGAAGACAGTGAAAAGATCCATGGCATACTTGATAAGCTGATAGAGTTAAGAACCCAGATAGCCAAGAATAGTGGGTTTACCTACTTCAGTGAATACATCTTCCCACAGTTGGGGAGATTTGACTACCAGCCTAAGGATACCCTGGCTTTCCATCATGCTGTGGAAACGGTAGCTAAGCCAGTCTACCTCAAGCTCATGGAAGAGCGCAAGGAGGTATTGGGGGTAGATACCCTAAAACCATGGGACCTGGCCGTAGATATATTCGGAGATGAGCCCCTCAAGCCTTTTGAGCAGGTAGGAGACCTCATCAGTCGCTCTATCAAGATGCTGGGAAGCCTGAACCCTGTTCTGGGTAATATGATTCAGCACATGGAGGAGAAAGGCTTTCTGGATCTGGAAAGTAGAATGGGTAAAGCGCCTGGCGGATATAACTATCCCTTAGCTGAGACAGGTGTTCCCTTCATTTTCATGAATGCTACCGGTAGCCAATCCGATGTAACTACCATGCTGCATGAGAGTGGACATGCCGTCCATTCCTTCCTGACGCATGACTTAAGCCTGAACGCTTTTAAGGATACGCCTTCTGAAATTGCGGAACTGGCCTCCATGACCATGGAGTTGTTGACGCTAGAGTCTTACCATTATATGTATCCGGAAGAGAAGGAGCGTAAGCGTGCCATCAAGGAACAGTTGGTTCGTTGTATCATGATCTTCCCATGGATAGCTGCTATAGATGCCTACCAGAAATGGTTGTATGAACATCCAGAGCATACACATGAGGAAAGGGGAGAGGCCTGGACAGCAGTTTATAAGCGTTTTCATGGAGATGCCATTGACTGGAGTGGGTTGGAGGACCATATGAGCATTATGTGGCAAAAGCAGCTACATATATTTGAGGTTCCATTTTACTACATAGAATATGCCATCGCTCAGTTAGGTGCCTTAGCTATCTGGAAGAACTATAAGGAGAATGAAGAACTGGGGCTTTCTCAGTACATAGATGCTTTAAAAATGGGCTATACTAAGCCCATCCCTGATGCCTACAAAGCTGCGGGAATCTCCTTTGACTTCTCAGCAGACTATATGAGAGAATGTTTGGAGTTCTGCTTAGCGGAGTACCAGAAGATAGATATTTAAGAGAAAGAAGATTTATAAGTTATATGAGCCATCCCGATTTTTCGGAATGGCTCATATTCTTTTTAAGCTTTTACCTCTTCAAACTTATTTCTTATTTCAGAAGGGGGCTGGCCGTTCCTCCACGGGTTGTGGGAGGATTGCAGCGTTGCATTGGAGGGACAATGCATTTTTGCCTTCTTTTTTTGCTTCGGAAAAAAGAAGGGCCCGCGGCAGGCGACGTAGCACTGACAAAGCTTCTTTTTGAAACAAATCTGCTATTGGAAAATGTGTAAAGGGTTTCCCAACCAAGCGTCTTTCTTCATTTTCCTTGTTGAAAACGAAGCAAAAAACAAGAACGAACAAACCAAGGCCTTCCCGCAGGCCATCCTCCCCACGTTCGTTCACCCCCGCGCGCACAAGAATCAGGCAGATTTAAAGGGAAATCCTTAATGCAACTTGAAATGCCAAACGTTCACTCCAATGGGTACCTTTCAAAAAAGGCCATCTTGCATTCGTTGTTTCTAGTCCTTTACAGCGGGAAGTGGAATCTTCCGAAAAAACTCATCTTATCTGAATCCTCTACCAAATCTTATTCTCAAGTATAAAAATCAGGGACATACCAGCAGCAGCGCCCGAAATAAATACATTCCACTCACGGTGTTTGACACCAATTTTACTGACGAATAGATAGGCTACACAGACGATAAAGAATACCACCAGGATCTGCCCCAACTCAATCCCGATATTGAATCCCAACAAAGGCATGAGGACCGAAGAGGAATCCATCAGCAGTGCTTTGAAATAATTAGAGAAGCCCATTCCATGAATAAAGCCAAAGAACAAAGCCATGGCGTAGTTCTTATTCATCTTGGCACCTACCTCAGCCGGATTCGCGCCTATGACATTATTCAAGGCAGTTAAGAAGATGGTAACGGGTATGAGAAACTCTATAATGTTCGACGGGATGGTAAGTATGTCCAAAGAAGACAAAACCAGGGTTACACTATGCCCAATGGTAAAGGCTGTTACCAGTACGAGAATACTTCTCCATTGATGTAACTGATAGATGGCGCATAGGGCCACCAGGAAAAGCATATGATCATATCCAGCAAAATCAGAGATATGGTCGAAGCCTAACTTGATGTAAAAACCAAAAGAATCCATATCAGAACTGTAATTGGTGAACTGGTTTTTTCTTATCGAGCATCAAACTTTTGGACTTATCATCCACATGCACATAGATGATGTTATTTTGATCAAAGAATAAGTCGGTAAAGACAGCATTTTTGATTTCCAGAGATTTCAAGGGCGTGGTTTGGGGGTATTCGAAGTACACCCAGAGAGCGGTATTGTCGCCCTCGCCCTTGAGGTTCTTACGCTTGATGTGCAGATCTACCTTTTTGCCATTCACACTCACATAGAAATATTGATTCAGATATTCCAGAAGCAGACGATTGGCCTTGGCCGGCTCATTAGGCTGACAAAAGGCGAGCTCCTTACTATCAGGATCAAATACGATGGCTTCATTTACATCCGTCAGGAAAAGCTTGAGGTTGATCGTTATGGTTTGCTTTTGGGATGAATACTCGATCTCACATAAGGATAACCTCAGCGGATGAGCATTCACCGGTTCAGCTCCCCACCACATCATGATGGGGACAAACAATCGTAAGAGAATCATCATAGGATGTCCGACTTATGCCTATGCTTCCGCTTGTATCTTCTCTGCAACAGCCTGAACTTCCTTAAATACACGAATTAGGTTACCACCCCAGATCTTTTCGATCTGCTCCTCTGTATATCCACGCTCTACCAATTCTATGGTGATGTTCATCACTTCACTGGCATCGAATACTCCTTCAATTCCACCACCACCATCAAAATCACACCCTATCCCTACATGGTCAATTCCAGCTACTTTTACGATGTGGTCAATATGGTCAGCTACGTGCTCTACGGTTGCTGGAGGTGAAGGAAATTTTTCGTTTAGTTCCTGGAAAGCTTTTCTGGCCTCATTACGTTCTTCCTGGTTCATTTCACTGAAAGGCTTCATATTAGCTCTCATTTCAGCTACAGCAGAGTCTCTTGCTGGATTCTCAGGAGCCGTACGTAGGTAATCAGCCAGCATAGTAAGCTGAACCACACCACCGTTCTCAGCCATGAGCTTCAGCATTTCATCTGTCATGTTACGTCTGTGCTCAGTAACCGCACGTGCATTAGAATGACTCGCGATGATAGGTGCCTTTGAAGTAGCAATGGCATCATAAAATAGACTGTCATCTCCGTGAGAAACGTCTACCATGATCCCCAAGCGGTTCATTTCTTCTACCACTTCCCCACCAAAATCACTTAAACCACCATGCTCAGGCCCATCAGGATCAGTAGCTGAGTCAGCCAGATCATTGTTAGCCGAGTGAACCAGGGTGATATATCTTACTCCTTTATCGTAGTAGAGGCTTACGTTAGAAATGTCATTTCCTATGGGATAACCATTTTCAATGCCTATGTAGATGGCGCGCTTACCTTCATCTTCCAGGGCATATGCATCATCGGGATTGATGGCCAGTCCTACTATGTCGGAGTTCCTTTCAGTAGAAACTCTGATAGAATCTATCATTTGCAGGCAAAGGTCTTTGGCCCTCCCGTGCCCATCATCATCCCTGATATCCTGAGCTACGAAAGCAGCAAAAAAGATGGCGTCTAATCCTCCCTCCTTCATGCGTGGGTAGTCCACCTTGGAACCAGATTCATTGGGATCATGTCTTTCAGACATATCAAAACCTGGCTGTATCATTCGCAGAGGAGTATCAGCATGCGTATCAACCGTCAGCACGCGCGCGTGTATATCGAGTGCTTTTGCGGTTAGATCTTCTTCATTTGTGGTGGACTCATTTGCGCAACCCACAAATAGGACTAAAGTCAGGAATAGGATTGGATAAGTAAGACGTAGATTTTTCATAGGTGTTAGTATTGGAAGTACAATAATAACTTCATTTTCTTACATATAACAATATCGGACTTTTCGAAAGAAATTTAGGGGCGGGGAATACTGGAGAAGAGATATGTAGAGTAGGTGTAAGTGATGTGAAAAGTGTCCCATCCAAGGTCGTTGTACTTCGACAAGCTCAGCAACCAAGGCTCCCGAGATGCCAAAGCTAAAAGGGGTAAAACTAGCTAACGGAAAAATACTCAAGAGTCAATTAGCGGTTTACAGGCGAATGAATTCGCCACTACATGTAGGGGTGAATTCATTCGCCCTAAGCATAGATATACTGTTTAGGGTTAGAATGAGTTGTTTGCGAATTGCTTACTCCACCTCAAGTATTTTAAACTCCGTGCGTCTGTTAGCGGCTTTGCCTTCTTCTGTGGCATTGTCTGCTACGGGTTGGCTTTCTCCATAGCCTTTGGCAGTGATTCTCTCCTCAAAGGAGCCATTATCCAATAGAAAGGCTCTCACCACTTCCGCTCTTTTCTGGCTTAGTGTCTGGTTACTGGCCGGGGAACCTACATCATCAGTATGACCTTGTATCTCTATTTTGAGCTTGGGATTGGCCTTGAGATAATTTACTAGGAACATCAGCTCTGTATTAGAAGTTTCTTTCAGCTCAAAGGAACCAGATTCAAAGAAGATGTTATTCAGCACTACCTGAGCACCTTCTTTTATGGGCATAAGGGCTATAGCGAGGTCGTAATAGGTTTCTTCCTTGATGTCCTTTAGGGAGAAGTTCTTGGAGGAGAATAGGTAGCCGGGTGCCTGCACCTGTGCAGCATAGTTTTTATCCAATGGCAAGCTCATCAGGAACTTCCCGTTAATCTTGTCTGAATAAATGTCTCTGATGGTATCTCCTGTCGCCAGATCTATCATGCTGATGTGTGCATATACAGGCGTCGTGGTCAGACTATCCGTTATGGTTCCCCTTACGAAGGTGGCCAACTTAGGCCTGATCTTTTCATCCATCTCAAACTCATAGAGGTCGCTTTTTCCGAAGCCGCCTTCACGGGTAGAGTTCATGAGGGCGAGTTTACCATTGGAGCTCACAAAGATGTTACTCTCATCAGCTACGGTATTCAGCGGATAGCCAAGATTTTTGGGCTTAGACCATGCGCCATTTTCCATTCTGGAAATGAATAAATCCTTAGACCCAAATCCCGGATGGAAGTCTGAAGAAAAGTAGAGCGTAGTACCGTCCGCATGTATAAAGGGAGAGGTTTCCTGACCGGCTGTGTTGATGGGTGTACCCATATTGACCGCAGGTGTCCACTTACCATTCTCCAGCTTGCTATACCATAGGTCTCTGCCACCTTCTCCACCTCCACGCTGAGAGGTAAAGTAAAGGGTTTTCCCGTCGTGAGAGAGACAGGGCTGACTTTCCCAGGCAGGCGTATTGATGGCAGGTCCCAGGTTTTCGGGTTCAGACCATTTATTTCCTTCTCTGTAGGAGAGGTAGATATCACAGCTCCCCAAACCATCTTCTCTATTACATCCTGTGTAAAAGATTTTTCTTCCATCTTGAGAAATGGAGGAAGCACCTTCATTGTATTCTGTGTTGATGGGCGGTCCCAGATTTTTAGAAGGCATCCATGCGCCTTCTACTTTCTCGCTATAAAAGAAGTCTTCTGGATAATCGCCTAGTCGTGGATCATAATTTCCTATTCCGTCAGGTCTGCGGGAGGTAAATAGGAGAAACTGATCATCTGCCGTCAGAAAAGGGAGGTATTCATCACCGGGGCCATTAACATTCTCTCCCATGTTGACCGGCTTAAAGTCTACCGGATTTTTTACGCCTCTACTCGCAAACCTGGCTTTGATGAAGTTTATGGAAGCTCTGGTGAGATCTCTTCTTCTGCCTTCTCCTCTGTTAAGGAAGGATTGGTAGGGTTCCAGGGCCTTGTCATATTCTTCCGTATAGAAATAACTCTCTGCCAAATAAAAGGGGAGGGGCTTAAACAGATCTGGCGTTAGCTCAAACACTCTTTCCAGGTGGGGAATGGCATCTTCATACTCCTTCAGTACATAAGCATTTACGCCTATTCTGAAGTGAGCATGAGAAAAGTCAGGCTCCAATTCCAGGGCAGCCTCGTATGCTTTAATGGCATTTTCTCTATCTCGCCATTGGGTAAACTGCTCTCCTTCCAGGAAAAAGTTCAGGGCTTTTTTGGAAGAAATGCCGTAGTCAGAGGGCTTGATTTTTTGGGCGTGTAATGGATGTATTCCGTTTAATACGGCTATTCCAACGAGCAGAAGAAATATTCTCATAATTGGTAAACGAAGTCTGAAGGGAAATTATGTAAGACCATAGTGTTTTATCAAGTCCCCTGTGTCCCAACTCTTACAATCCTCCTTTGTATAGCCCAGTTTTCCAACTGTTGTGTACAAAGTCTCCAGATCTGGCGCTTCTATTTCCAGAAAGGGCGGAATAGGGGCAAGGGAACCTTTATAAGAGTCTATCACTATATGGACTCCTTCCCATTCATACTGAATTCTGTGTTTGTGGGTTTCCTTTGCGGGTGTTAAACCCAGGCTTTGGAGAATATTTCTCAGGGCATCCGGGTCTTCTACAGCGGTTTCTGTCTCCTTCATCACCTTAGCCTCAGTCTTGGAAATGAGCTCTTTTCTAGTGAGAACGGTAGTGGGTCCTTCTTGTCTTAGCCTGAGGATTCCTTTAGACGCAAAGATCCTCCCATCTTCAAAATCGTAGAAAGCTGCTCTCATCTCATCATCAAAGGATACCACAGCTCCTGCTGCTTCCAGTTTCTCTTTTATGTCCGCTACCTGGACCTCCAATATTTTTACTTCTATTTCTTTCATGACAGATGAGTTCTCTCTTGTAGGAACACACTAAGAGACGTTTTCCTGCTGAGGAAGTCAAGTGGATGCTACTTTGAAGGTTTAAGTTGAGGCCTACAGCGGACAGGAGTCCTCTACTATTTTGTTTGCAAGCAGGAGCTTTCAAACCCTCAATTGTATAAGAAACAAGCTCCCGCTTGTTCAAGGGCTAGTCCAAGACTCCCGTCTTGGGCCAGTGTTTCGTCGCTGCCGCGGGCTTTCCATCTCAGCCCTGTGACTTCATTTTGGCATTCGCCCCAAAATGGAGGAAAAACGCTTTGCCTCACCAATGCGACGCCACGATCCGCCTACGATCGGTGGTGAGGCGTCCAGCCCATATTTGAACCTCAAAAATATTGTATTTTCATGTAGGGGTGGATTTATCCGCCCTTAATAAAAAGTGGCTACTGAAACAGATAAGATGAGCCCACCATTTCAATGGTGGGGAATAGGGTCTCAGCGGAATACAGGAGATCCCGGCTGACACTATAATCCATGCGCCGCAAGCTCACCGGGATGATAAAGGGGAACAAGCGGCTTAGTTTAATCACTTACCCATCAAGAAATCACAATCTTAATAGGATCACCTAAAAAGTGAGGTTGGGTATGCAGGATGTAGACATCCAATATGGCTTTTACTCTGGCCAGGTATTCCCGTAAATAGGTTTTTGGGGCATACTTGCTGGAGACTGTCTTGGCATTAAAACCTACCGCTTCTATTCCATTGGCTTTAGCTATGAAGATGGCACGCTGGTTATGGAACTTCTGAGAGATGACCGTCAGTTTATCCTGACCGAAGACATCTCTGGCTCTGATGATGGAATCCAGGGTACGGAATCCGGCATAGTCCATAGTGATTGCGGCCTCAGGCACCCCTCTTTCCAGAAGAGCCTTCTTCATGTCCCGGGTTTCATTGTAGTTTTTTACCCGGTTATCTCCGCTAATAATAATGTGTTTTACTTTTCCGCTGGTGTAGAGATTGGCTGCGGCATCCATGCGGTAGGTGAAAAATAAATTTTCACTACCTCCTTTGACATATTTGCTGGTCCCCAGAACGATAGCTACTTCATTGGTAGGTAAGTCATCTATGGTTTCGTAAATGCTGTTGCTGCTGGTTGAAACCACCCAAAGATGACATAGACCAATAAAGCCCATGATCAGGACCACTGCAAGGAACCCATATTTTAGTATCAGGCGTAAGTACGACATGGCTTCTACTCAATACTGAGTAACGTAAGCGTTTGGTTAAGGGTTGGGTTAATACGTGAAGTGGCAATGATAATCAGCGAAAAAAGAGCCTATCACGTAAATTATTGAAATGGCCGAAAAAAACAAAGCGTATTCGTTTCTGGAACGAATACGCGCACTAACTATCATATCAGAACATGGCTAACAAAAATTCTTAGAACGCCACCCCGACTGTGAAGGCAGTGTTCACGTTAATACCTTTCACAGGAGCAAGGGACAGGGTTTCGGCACTTTCCCAGACTTGATTTTTGAAGTTGTCATAGGTAGCATCAAATTCAACTCCAAGTCTGAGGATCTTAAGAACACGTACGTTGGCCCCGAGCAGCACGCCAAGGCCTGCACGTACGTTCCCGTTTGAAATATTACTTAGGTTAGATTGTACAACATCTTCTCCCACCACGACTACAGGAATAAAAGCCCCCGGATAGATGTCTAACCACTTGTTATCACCTACCATGAAATGCTTCTCTATCCCGAATACACCCGTGATGTCTTGTCTGCGAGCCTGGTAGTCAGTAGTGATGCCGCCACCTACTTCATATTGCAGGTTGTCTAGTCCGGCACCTAATCTGAAGGCCCACTTGTTATCAGTATAATATCTAAGGTTAACGCCTATAGAAGAACTCCCCTGATAGTTTATGTCTGCTACTTCAGAGTCTACTTTGTCCAGTTTGAACTGACTCACATTTACCGTAGCACTAAACTTCTGGGCAGTGGCTGTATAGGTTAAAAAGACACAGAATGAGAGGGTTAGGATTGACCCAAAAATGAACTTTCTCATTTGATTGGTTTATTTGGTTAACAATTAAGCTCGGTATTCAAATCAGCCTTATTGCTGATTGCGTTACATCCTCAATTAGTCAAATGATATGCCCGGACGGGCAGAATCCACGTGCCAATGGGAAGATTGGTAGGATTTTGCAGAAAAAGGTCACTTCTTGAAACCTATCAAAAAAAGGCTCGTTAATAGGAGGTCTACTACTTTTCTAATAGGCTGAAAACCTTAACTTTAGGAAGGATTGTATGTTTATTTATACAGAAATTGTGTATAGTAAAATAAACAGTTTGGTAACCGCGGGTATATAGATTAGGCTACAATTATGGCATCTCAAAGCCAAAACGCTCGAGATTTTTTCCCATCATCTTGTTAAGCTTGTCTATTTGTTGGGTTGTGAGGTCTTTTTTCCATTTGCCTATGGAGCCGGTATTGGGCTTTACCCTTACTTTCTGGAAATTGGAGGCTTCCACTATGTCATCTCCCAGCTTCTGGGTAAAGCCGTGATAATCCAGCATCTTTTCTGAATACTCCAGTCCCAGGAAGTCAGCTACTTTCTTGAGAATAGCCTCACTATCTGATACCAGTTCTTCATACCTTACCATCATGAGTCTATCAGCAGCTCTTTGTTGGACCCAGTCATACATGTCTACGCTGAAGTTCCAAGCATCCGCACGGCTTTCTATGTCATCCGTTTTGTCTCTGACTATCCAGGATCTGACTACATCTCTGCCATCCCTCATCAGGAAGATGTACTTACTTTCAGGGAATACTCTATAAATGTCCTTTAGGTAAAAGGTGTTTCTGGGGGTTTTGTCTCCCCACATGAGAAATGTCTCCTTTTGCTGCTTTCCGTAGGCTACATAAATCTCATCTATGATTCTTTGGAGAGATTGCTTCTCTTTAGGAAGATGATAAAGCTTAGTGAGGAGATCACCCGACTGCAGGTTCCACTTGATGGCTCCCTCTGTAGCTGTAAACTCACTGACGGCTATGCTCACCAGGTCCCGCCACTCCAGGAAGTTCATGAGTTGATACTTAATGATGACGTTGGGGAGGCGCCACTGCTCTGTAGGAAGGACTATATCAGGATGTGCATCCAGCATGGCGGAAAACATGGTGCTACCATTTCTTCCGGAACCAAACACAAAAAAGGGAGAGCAACTTAGATGAGAAGAGGGTCCTCTCAGCGAATGTCTGCGGGGGAGAACATTGCTGGCCTGCATCAGGAATGGGACTAATCGCTTATACTTCATGTAATTAGACGTATAATTATATCGGAAAGCAGCCGAAAATAATTGCGAAAAAACAGTTTATTTGTAAATAATCCTCGAAAAACGAGCTGATTCTGTATGGGGGTAGTAAGAAAGCAGAGTACACTTACCACCTTAACTTCATTTCTGGGGGGTGTAATTGGCTTTATTAACCAAACCTTTCTCTTTGCTAAACTGATGGATCCCGACGAGTTCGGGCTTGCAAGGGTATTGGTGACTATTGGGGTGATGTATGCTCAGCTCTCTCTTCTGGGATTTCAAAATGTAATTCTCCGATTCTTCCCCTTCTTTGAGAATAAAGAAGAAGGACATTATGGCTTTCTCTCCTTTGGGATTCTGTTCATTCTCGCAGGATTTATTCTCACCACTTCTTTATTCTTACTCTTCCAGCCTCAGGTGATATCTGTGTACGGCGAGAAGTCCCAGCTATTGGTAACCTATTACAGACTGGGTATGCTATTCGGCTTTTCCTATCTGGTCTATATATTCTTTTCTAACTACCTAAGGTCCTTGTACGACTGGTTTATTCCTCGATTTATCAATGAGGTAGGGCTTAGACTACTCGTTACAGTGGGCATTTCTCTGTATGCGCTTAACGTACTGGACTTCCACACCTTCATATGGGTATATGCGGGTATGCATGCGGTTATGGCACTGGGCGTGATCATTTATACAGCTGCCAGACGGCAGTTAATGCTTCCCTCCATCAGAAATCTCCAAATACAGCAGTACCTAAAACCTATGCTGAGCCAGGCTTTCTTCGCTTCTATTGGTGGGATCTCTATCCATTTGGTTCTGGCCATAGATACTCTGATGCTGGCTAGTCTGGGATTGACACCTGTGGCAGTCTATTCTCTCATGGTGAATTTTGCCGCCTTTATGCTATTCCCGTTCCGCTCTTTGGTGAACCTCTCTTCTCCCAGAGTGGCGGAATACTGGAAAGAACAAGATATCCCAGCCATAGGGAGAATTTACAAAAGGGTTTCTCTGCTGGGCTATATCAGTGGGATATGGTTATTCTTTGTGATCTGGTTAAACCTGGACAATGTATATAGCCTGATAGGGAAGGAAGCTTATATGAGTGGGAAGCTGGTATTTGTATTTATAGGACTGGCAAGGCTGTTTGATATCATCTCCGGTCTGAACACTACTATATTAGTTACTTCCAAGGCCTTTAAATATGATTTGCTCTTTAATTTGCTGCTATTGATCATATCGGTGCTGACCAACTACTACTTCATCTTCATGCTAGATGAAGGCGTAAATGGAGCGGCCATAGCTACTATGATTTCCATTCTCCTTTATAATGTTTCCAGGGTCATCTTTGTCTATAAGCTGGCAAACATCCACCCGTTTACCATGGGACTTCTTAAGGTAACGGTACTGGCGATAATGATTTGGCTGGGCGTTTCTTACATGCCGGACTCCTCTTATCCGCTTCTGGATATAGTCTGGAAATCCTCCCTTTTTACGGTTTTTTTCGGCCTGACAATTTTAGGTTTTCGGATTGCTCCGGATTTGAATGAGTTTCTGGAAGTGATTTTATCACGTCTCACTAGGTGGAAAAGTCAGATATTTTAATAAATTGGAATGATTTCGTATTTTTAGTTAGGGTTATAAAAAATCCTGATGTAATAGAATAAAGCAACTTTCAAGTTGTTGGTGCTAGGAAAACAATTTTAT
>JBCBKZ010000830.1:0-2639 GCA_038520955.1 Bacteroidota bacterium
TCCTCCGGCATTGATTCTGATGATAGAACCCCCTCCCTTAATGGTGCTAGGCTCATCAGAGAGAATGACCAGTTTGAAGGTTTGGGTATATACATTGTTCTTTTCCTGCCCATCATTAGCTATGATGGTAAACTCCTCAGAACCGGCTATTCCCTCCAGTGCTTTTACCTCCACCAGGCCGGTAGAAGAATTGATGCTGATATTAGAGATAAGGCTAAAGGCCGGACTTAGAGAGTAGATTACTTCCTGTGAAGCTTCGGCAGCAGGTATAGCAGCAGGGCTTACCTCTACATATTCCACTCCTTCAAAATCTTGTACCAGAATTAAGTCTCCACTGGTAGCAAAAGTAGGAGGGGTATTACTGGAATTACTGAGGCTACCTGCAGGAAGAACCTCTATGGCACAAATCTGGGCTTCCCCTATAGAAGCTGCCAAGTCTATGTTTAGCATTCCATCCTGTACTTGTACCGCCAGGAACTCTTTATCCACTGCTACTCCGAAATTACTCTCCGCAAAAATGTCAAAGTCCCTGATCATATTGGTCCCTTCCATGCTGATATCAAATCTTCTTTTACCACTCTCCAGCCACTTAAGCTCAGCAAACCTCAGTCTGATGTCATATTCCCCATTTTCAATGGGAATCCTATAGCCAAAAGCGTTTCCTATTCGCTCGGTTTTATATAGTCCCTCGTCGGGGGTACCATCAATACTGGAATTGTATACACCCGTAGAAGATGATTCTGTATAGTAAGTATCAGCCCGGAACTCCTTTCCACTTGTATTCATCTTCACACCTCCGGCATTTATTCTGATAGAAGATAAACCTGGTCCAGAAAAATCATCACAGTTATTAGCTTCACCCCCAGCACCTGAAGGTGTATCATTATCTTTACTTAGGTAGATCTTATCCAGGATGATTCCAGCCTCTTTACGGGCAATTTCAATGGTGTTCTTCCCTTCCAGCAAATTCAGCCTTACTACCTGATTTTGTTTTTCACTATCAGTGAGTTTGTGCCAGGAGAATGTTTCTCCTAATCCTGGGGTCTGATCTTCAGGCTCATCTCCCGGATCATAAGGTTTCCCTTCTACCTGGGCAGCCATCTGGTGTAGCCATTCCTCCAGATTTGTGTAACCATCTCCGTCATTATCTCCGCTGGGGTTAGAAGGGATGTTAAGCTTGCGTTGGTTTCTTGCCAGCTTAGGCAGACCTCCGTCATTATTTCTACATCCCTTTACACAATCAATGATTCCTCCTTTTCCTGCTTTGTAGTTATCTATTACCTTTTTGTCCAGATAGTTTCTCTTGGCGGGTCTTGGACCTACGCTTTGTAGGACATAGTCTATGATTTGGTCCTCCTCCGTGAGGACCTTCATTCCATTCACCCATACAGGAGGCTTGCTGGTTTTGGGATTTGCATTACCTCCCTGATCCTGCACCAGAGACCACTGATCAGAAAGCTTTCCAGAGGCATTGATATTGCTTTTCCAGTAGTTATCCTTCAGGTACATCTTGGTACCGGATTTTATGTCTCCTCTGTGGAGCAATATGGGTTTTGCATTATTTCTCCTACTAGGCCCTTCTACATACACATTTCCCACCAGGGAATTCAGGGTTTTATTGCGTGTACTTGAACTGGAAGAAAATTGAGCAAACCTTAGCCCTCTGTTATAGTGGAGATTGTTCACGAGAATGAGTTTCTCAATCCTACTCATCGGCTGTCTCTGGTCCAGGTTCGCAAACATAGAGCCTTCTATGGCCAGACTTCCCTTATCATAAAATAAGGCACCAAAGGCATGGCCATTTTTGTTGAGTGCGTTAGAGAAAAGCACATTTCTCAAGCAGATCTCTCCTACATTACCAGAGATATCCATGTTTTCATCTGTCCCCCATGCGAGACTCAGGTGATCCAATACTATTTTAGTACTCCCTTTTCTGATAGAAATACAGTCTTTAGAATTTTTCTCATGATTTCCACCAAAATTTATGTCTCCTGATCTGATCCCCAGATGCTGAATGAGTACATCATGAGACCTGATCACCAGCATATTTCCGTACAAAATAATTCCTGGATCAGGAGCGGTTTGGCCAGCAATAGTGATATAAGGATTCGAAATTTTTAGCTCCGATTTGAGATTTATCACTCCTGAGGTTTCAAAAGCACATACACGTGCTCCATCACTTTCTATACAGGCTCTGAGAGATCCGGAGCCGCTATCCTTCAAGTTAGTGACCTTTATGACTTTCCCTCCTCTGCCGCCTTTTGAGTCCATGGCAAAGGACGTATAGCCTGGAATGATGGGGACCTTACTAGCTCTGGTGGCGGAACCTACATTACCTTGGAAGCTATTCTGGGCGATATTATCCCAATTGATCCAATTGCCACCATTAGCCTTTACCCAGAAGGAATTAGCTGTAGCGTCCTGTGCTGCTACGCGGCCAAACATATTGTAAGTACCCCCTTCTGCAACGTTTATCTCAAATACAATTCTGTCTTTGGGGTCGTTTGAAGGAGCATTAATCTGAGCATCTCCTCGCATGAGAATTGCCTGAGATCTGGAAGCATTTTCATTTTCCAGGACCTCCAGGTTTTCTCCAACAGTAGCACATTCAGCTTCCAGCCAAATATCCTGGCCTAAAG
>JBCBKZ010000831.1:0-2633 GCA_038520955.1 Bacteroidota bacterium
ACGGGTTTGCATAATGGCCAAAGCGATTAACCTTACATGTTCATTTCGGAAGTACTTTACCACCTGGTGCAGAACCCATCTTTTTGTGTGGTCCATGCCCACATAGCAAATTTCTCTATTGGTTATATGATCATCAAAGCTGCCTTTAGGAAGGGATGAAAAATATCTGGTTTGGTGAATGATAGAATTGATAAGTCCAAGTAAGTTCCCGGTATAAGCCCGGGTAAAAATGAAGCGAGATCCTTTCTCGAAGTATAGATCATGAGGAATGCCCGTTACTTCTTCTATGTCCTCATCTGCATAGAGAAATTTGCTATTCACTATGTCCACTATAGTTAATGCAGAAGTATTAAAGCCTGTTTTCAAGCTTTTGAGGACGGGGATTTGGGTTTCTCTGATTTTTTGAATTTCCTCAGTGGTTATTCCCCCTGTTAAAGAAGACCAATTTGCTTCTAATTGTTGATATGCTTGCTCCTTGTCATGAGAAGTCATGGCTTCATATTTGGCGTTAAGACATAGCAAGGAGGAAACTCTACTCTATGAACGAAGATAAGAGGAAGTAGTTTTTAGATTTAGCCAACTTTTCCTACTCTAAAACCTCTACCGGTTTATTCGTAGAAGCTACAGATTCTATTTTCCAGCCTTCTGTAGTTTTTCTGTAAATAGCTAGCCAGGCATATTCTACCCTTTCTGTGATGGTATCTCCTTCTTCATTAGGGGTGTCCAGCACTACTTCTTTATGGATAATGGTGTAAGCCAGACTTCCATCCTCAGAAAAACGGATAACAGGCTCACTAAGATCATCCCATTTCTGGAAGGAAACGGCATTAAAGTAGCTAGAAAAACGGTTAACATTTTCCTCATAGGTAGGCCTATTAATAGCACCTCTATTTACGGAAATCATCTGATCAGACATCATAGCGGCAAAAGGTTCTGCCTTCTTTTCAACATGATAGTCTCTCTGCAGGTGATGAAGCCTAAGAATTTCTTCTTTGGCCTGTTCTTTATTAAAAGGGGTACAAGCTGCAAATAATAGGAAAAGGAAGAATAAAGGTCTCATAATGTACAGATCAGGAATTAATTCTATACAAAAGTGCTGATTATCCCCATCAATCCCACAAATTTTGTACTTTGAGAAGTAACCTCCTTTCTATTTCATATGGATTTTGTAGCCATTGATTTTGAGACAGCTAACAGGTACAGAGACAGTGCCTGCGCGCTTGGATTGATCGTGGTGGAAAGTGGAGAAGTGGTGGACCAGAGAAGTTGGTTGATACGTCCATATGATAACTCCTTTGAGCCTTATCATACTCGCCTGCATGGGATAGATGCAGAGATGGTGCTAGACCAGCCGGAGTTTCTTGAACTTTGGCCTGCCATCCATCCGCTATTGGAAGGGCAGATGGTGGTAGCGCACAATGCCAGTTTTGACATGAGTGTGCTTAGGCATGTGCTGGACAAGTATTCACTGTCTTATCCGGAACTTACCTATGCCTGTAGTGTGAAAATCGCAAGAGAAGTTTGGGATAGGCCCTCCTATAAGTTAAGCGCCCTTTGTAAATGGCTGGAAGTAGATCTGACTCACCATCAGGCATTATCTGACGCCAATGGTTGTGCCCAAATAATCCTGGAAGCAGCAGACGAAATGGAAGTGTGGGACCTACCCACTATGCTGAAGGAGTTACAGCTAAATTCAGGAAGGTTATTTGATGGAGGCTACTTCCCCTCTTCCCAACCCAAGAAGAAAAATACTTTCAAAAGATATTTCCATAAATAATCCCTATGCTCAAGCAGATGTATAACCCTCTCTTTCTTTCTATTTCATTAGCTGTATTCATAAGCTGTGGACCAGCTCCCTCAGAGCAGGGACCTGAGAAGAGTTTGGTAGATATGCCCGTAATAGACATTGATATTCAGGGCCATAGAGGCGCAAGGGGACTGATGCCTGAGAATTCTATTCCCGGATTTAAGAAAGCCATGGATATAGGGGTTACTACCCTTGAACTGGATGTGGTGATTTCTAAAGATAGTTTGGTGGTGCTTTCTCATGAACCCATCATGTCTTCAGAAATATGTTTGGATGCTTCAGGAGAAGAAATAGCAGAAGGAGATGAATGGAATATGTTTCAGATGACCTATGAGGAAATCAAAGCCTTTGATTGTGGAACTAAATCTCATAGCCGTTTTCCCATACAGGAAAAAATGTCGGTTTATAAGCCGCTACTGTCAGAAATGATAGATAGTGTGGAGGCATATGCCCAGGCTAACAATATTCCTCTCCCCTACTATAACATTGAAACTAAGTCTCAACCTGCAAGTGACAATATTTATCATCCTGAGCCGTCTACCTTTGTAGATCTGTTGGTAGAGGTTATTAGAGAAAAAGGAATTACAGACCGGGTGGTCATCCAGTCCTTTGATCCCAGAACACTACAGGCGGCTCATACGTCTCATGAAGATATAAGACTCGTCTTATTGGTAGAGAATGAGGATGGGCCGGAGGCCAACTTAGAAAGCTTGGGTTTTACACCTGATATTTACAGTCCCTATTTTCATTTTGTGAATGAGGACCTGATCAGTTTGGGGCAGGAAAAAGGGATGTATATCATTCCCTGGACACTAAACAGGAAAGT
>JBCBKZ010000832.1:0-2631 GCA_038520955.1 Bacteroidota bacterium
TCATGAAAGCATACCCATTCTTAACTTTTCCGAGGCTAATCATATTGATGTTAGGATTAGCTATGGTAGCCTGTCAGCCCTCCGCGACTTCTTCTGAGGAGGAAATAGATATGGTCGTAACAGAAGCACCTTACACAGAAAGTATTCATCTGGATGTGGGCGCTATTCCTACGGAGAATGCCATGGTATTTTTTGATGGGAGCAGAGAAATGCTGGATTCAAACTGGACCTATTGGGAGAGTCCCAGGTTAGCAGCAGAACTACCTATTAAATGGGCCATAGAAGCTGATCCTAAAGGAGAAGGAACTGTTGTCAACACTAATGATGCCGCCGCCGCCGGAGGCGTGTATGGAGCCGCTGATATAGTTACTAAGCAGAAGTTCAAGGATGTACGTGTACATGTAGAATTTCTCATCAAGGAGGAAGGCGGGAATAGTGGGGTGTACTTACAGAATAGATTCGAGATTCAGGTTTTAGATGGAGACACTACCGTTCATGGACTAGCTACCGTCATCAATGAAACGGCTTCTCCCTACTATGCTTACAGAGGCCTGGGTGAGTGGAACGCCTACGACATCATGTTCAGATCTGCCAGGTTTGAGGGAGATCAGATAGTAGAAAAGCCCATGGTAACAGTTTACTTTAATGGGAGAAAGGTACACCAGAATGTCAGCATCAACCAGGTGTGGGGCGGAGTCAACTCGGGCCTGGATGGTGGAAATGATGGAGGAAAAGGAATTACTGACACGCCGGGTGGACTTAAGCTCCAAGCTGAAGGCCACAACGTCCTTTACAAAAACATCTGGATTGAGGAATTGGATCTGACTGAGGCAAATACTGATTTTTAATCCAACAGCATGGGAAGGCAATATACCATAGATGGTTTGAGATATAAGCTGGGAAGGAAAATGCATCCTCCCAAGCATCCCGACATCCATTTTTTACCCACATCTGCTGGAAACATCCGTTTTCTGGATACCAAAGCGGGCAAAGAAACTTTACTCATTATTCCTGATGGTCCCAATGTCATAGAACATTATTATCCCTCTCTGGGCCCTCTCAGGAAGTCCTTTAGGGTAGTAATATTTGATCTTCCAGGCTTCGGATTTTCTAGCAATAATGGACGCTATGATTATTCGTATCCTGCGACCAATCAGTTGATCCTGGAAATCCTGGATTATTTGAGATTGGAGGCTGTGAATGTGGTTTTCCCTTGTGGTCATGGCTTTTATGGACTGGCCTTTACGCAAGCCCATCCAGAAAAGGTTAAACATTTACTTCTGGTTCAAACGCCCTCCCAGGGAGAAATGCAAAAGTGGACAGACAGAACTGTTCCGGGCATGTTAAAAGTTCCCTATCTGGGACAGATGCTCATGCCATTTATGGAAAAGAAATTTGCCCATATTTGGTATAAGTATGCACTCCCGAAGGGCATCGACCGACAACCATATCAGGCAACAGCACTAGACTGTATCAAGGCAGGGGGGAGATTCTGCTTGTGTAGCCTGAGTCAAGGCCTCCTCAAAACCATGGGTACGGATTTGTCTGTAGACCCTTCCATCCCTATGACCATGGTTCATGGGAATATGGATTTCACTCACAAAACCACTCGATTTGAAAGCATACGCGAATATCATCCCAAGGTAGACATCATCACCTTTGATCGATGTGGGCATTTCCCAGACCTTGAAATGCCCAACCTATTCTTACAGCTGTTAAAGGAGAAACTGATATAGGAGAATATTTCCGTACTACGCTAAATTTCTTCCCCAAACCTATATTATTCAGAAATTGACTATTTTAGGAGTTAGGCTATCCAATAGTCCTATGCATCATCTTTACCATCATGAACCTGAAAAGACTCCATCACTACTCTGGCCTGCTGTTGACAGCCTTTATAGGGTTGCATCTGCTGAACCATGCATCTAGTATTACAGGAGCAGAGACCCACATCAGGATCATGAATAATCTCAGGCTGATTTACCGGAATCTGTTAGTGGAAAGCCTACTTATGCTAACGGTTGGCGTCCAGCTTTTCTCTGGCTTTAAGCTATTAACCAATAAAAGAAGATCTGTCAAAACTGCCTTCGAAAGGATTCACGTATGGTCAGGGATATACTTAGCCTTTTTTCTGCTGATTCATGTAGGTGCCGTCATGGGAGGTAGATTCTTATTTGAGCTGGACACCAATATCTATTTTGGTGCCATAGGTCTTAATACTTTCCCTTTCAACCTGTTTTTCATTCCTTATTATGCGCTCGCCATTTTGGCCTTCTTCGGTCATGTAGCCGCTATACACGCTGATAAGATGGAGCAAGACATTTTAGGCATTCCTCCTCTTACTCAGGCTAAGATGATCCTGGGCCTGGGGGTAGTATTTCTCATTCTTATCTTCTACGGCCTGACAGATGGATTCTCCGGCTTAGCTATCCCAGAAGCCTATGATGTGATGGTGGGGAAGTAGGAAATCCCATTAATCTGGATAATAGTTAAAGTATTATTCGAAACAGGTATTCTCGCTTTAAACCAAAAAGTGCTCCATCTCGTGAAGCCGAGATGGAGCATATACTAAATTCTTATGATCAGCACTTAAGTTTTCGCAGGGAGTAAAAACTTAAAGGTTAATGCAAG
>JBCBKZ010000833.1:0-2630 GCA_038520955.1 Bacteroidota bacterium
GGTATTTTTTGCGATAATTTCTTACCAGATGTGTAACTATGTAACATCTTACGCTAGAATCCTATCAAGATAACGCATAATGCTGATGGGGTATTTTATATGTGTATTTTCAAAAAGTATTAAAGTTCAATCTTACCGAATTACAAATGTTCAGAATACGTGCGATTAGAACAAGTATACTATTGTTCTGCTTATCATTTATTTTCACTGCTTGTGGAGATAAGAGTGGAAGGGTAGTAGCAGAGACCCCTATACCCGTTAAAGTAGTAGTGGTAAGTATGTTTGAAATAGGAAATGATGAAAACGATAGACCAGGGGAGTTCCAGTATTGGGTAGAAAGATTTCCACTCACAAAATCATTTCCCTTTACATCTGGATTTAGAGACCTACGTTATAACGCTGAAAAAGAAGTGCTGGGCGTAGTGACCGGAATAGGTACTGCCAGAGCAGCAGCTTCCATTATGGCATTGGGATGTGATCCCCGATTTGATTTGAGTAAAGCTTACTGGGTAGTGGCAGGGATCTCTGGTGTAGACCCTGAGGATGCTACTGTAGGGTCAGCTGCCTGGGCAGAGTGGATAGTAGATGGAGACCTGTCTCATGAGATAGATCCCAGAGAAGCTCCAAAAGACTGGCCAACTGGATATATTCCCCTAAGACAAACAGAGCCTTATGAAGGGCCCCTACCAGAAGACCTGGAAGGATATGCCTTTCAGCTTAACCTAGAACTGGTTGACTGGGCATATACACTGACCAAGGATGTAGAGTTAATGGAAACAGAGGATACAAAGAGTATGAGCAGCAGGTATGTAAATTACCCAGCTGCCCAGAATGGACCTGTAGTCATGAAAGGAGACCAGTTGGCAGCCATGACCTATTGGCACGGAAAACTCATGAATGACTGGGCCAATGATTGGGTGAAGTATTGGACCGGAGGAAAGGGTAACTTTGTTACTTCTGCTATGGAAGATACCGGAACGCTACAGTCTCTCACCTTCCTGGCAAGAGGAGGGAAGGTGGACCTGGATAGGGTACTTGTATTAAGAACGGCCAGTAACTTCACTATGCAGTACGATGGCATAAATGCATATGAGAGTCTGGCGGGAGAAAAACTGTCCGGTGAAGGGTACTCCGCCTATATTCCTTCTCTAGACGCAGCCTATAAAGTAGGAAGTAAAGTCGTCAATGAAATCGTTGAGAACTGGGATACGTTTGAGCAAAATCCATATTCTACTTCTGAGAATCAATGAGAATATTCAACTCCTGCTTTGTAGGAATAGGTTGTACATTATTACTTCTGACATTTGGCTGTAGAAGTAGTTTGCCTGTGAGTGAGGAGGAGGTATATCCTCCAAATGAGGCGGTTTACTACAAGCAGCTTTATTCTCTCAAACAAGAAGGGGCTAACATTAGAAGTCCCTATAATCTTCCTTTAAATGAGAAAGAAGCTCTGTTGGATTCCCTTCTGAATCAGGAGCGGGAAAAGATGCTGGCTGTATATAAGGAGAGACACTATTTTCCCCCTGCCAGGTACTTCTTTGGCTGGAAAGACCATATGGATACCACCAAGTTATTTAAGGTGTTTTCTTCTATGCCTAAGGGAGGAATGCTGCACTTACATGGATCCGCCAGCCTTACAGCAGACTGGATAGTGGATAAAGCATTTGAGTTGGAAGAGGCGTATGTCTATTGGGGAGAATCCAGGGAATCTCTAAGAAAGGGAAACCTACGGGTATTTTTACCTGAGCAGGTACCTGTTGATTACTACAGGCCACAGGAGCTAGCTAGTCGAAACAAAGACTTCAGAGAAGAATGGTTGGACATTCTTACCCTGGATTACACAACGGATTCTGATTCCGTAGATATATGGTTAGAATTTGAAGGTTACTTTGATTCAGTTTATGCCTTCCTGAGTTATCGGCCGGTGTATGAAGAGTATTACCGCACCTCCTTCAAAAGGTTAATCAGTGACGGGATACAGCATGTAGAGCTACGTAATGCGATAAGGGGATTATATGACCTGGAAACCCAGTTTCCCTCAGACTCCATTATTTATATTCTTAAGGGCCTGGAGAAAGAAATGCAGGAGATAGACCCTGCCTTTAGCCTAAGACTCATCTATAGTAATCTTAGGAGGCTACCCAAAGAAGTCATACAGGCTGACATAGAAAATGCCATGCTACTCAGGAAGAAATATCCTGATATGGTGATGGGCTATGACCTTGTAGGAGAAGAGGACGCTGGACACACCACTCGTTTCTTTTCTGAGAATTGGGTGAGCCTGAATGATCTGACCCAAAAACATCAGGTAGACCTGCCTTTCTATTTCCATAATGGAGAGTCTAATTGGGCAGATAGTGAGAATGTGCTGGACACCTATTTATTGAAGAGTAAGAGAATAGGTCATGGATTTAACCTGTACAGGTATCCGGCGCTTTGGGAAAAACTAAAAGAGAATGATGTATGTATTGAGATTTGTCCTATCAGTAATCAAGTGCTGGGGTATGTACGAGACCTGAGAAACCACCCTGCTCTTTTGTACATCCAGCTAGGCATTCCTATTTCCATAAGTTCTGATGATCCCTCCATTTTCCAGTATAAAGGAGTAACGCCTGACTATTGGGCTATCT
>JBCBKZ010000834.1:0-2627 GCA_038520955.1 Bacteroidota bacterium
CCAAAAGCTCAACAGAACCTTACTTTTGGGAAAAATCGTATAACAAATATTCAAACCTAAACTACCCGGAACAATAAGGTAACTCAGTGTTTATCTAATAGTTAGCATATAATTTTTTCTCATTTTTTGATCTTGTCAAGGTGAACTTTTGTAGCAATTGCGGAAGTGATCAGTTACGCTTCGAAATTCCTGCTGGAGATAGTCGACACAGGTATGTTTGTCATAACTGTAATACCATTCACTACCAAAACCCCAAAATGGTAGTGGGATGCCTCCCTATTTGGGAAGACAAGATCCTGATCTGCAAAAGAGCCATTCAGCCCAGAGCAGGTTTTTGGAACCTCCCAGCAGGCTATTTGGAGAATGGAGAAACCCTGGAACAGGGAGCTACCAGAGAAACATGGGAAGAGGCCCAGGCGAAGGTGGAACTTATCAGGCTTCACTGTGTCTATAACATTCCCAGAATTAATCAGGTATACTTTTTCTTTCTGGCAAAGCTGATTAAGCCAGAGTGTGTGATAGGAGAGGAGAGCTTAGCGGTGGAACTCTTTGAGGCAGATAAAATCCCATATGAAGAAATGGCCTTTCCTTCCAGCGTGTTTGCCATCCGGAAGTTTCTCGCCAATAAAGACACAGGATTTAAGGGCGTGCATATTGGCGCTTTTAAACACTGATTTTGGTAGTTAGCTACTTTTGAGTGGAGTCTTGGGCAGAAAGAGGAGGGGTAAGTAACCCTAATCCTTGCAGGGCTGTTTCAGTAATTTCTGTCCTTCTTCTCGCAAACCCCTGTGTATCATCTCCTTTTTTCTCTATCTGGGTGGCGAAGTAATAGACATTCTCAGATTGCTCCAGAAAGCCCACAAACCATCCATAGTTCATGGAGTCTACAATAGCCCAGCCTGTTTTTCCATATAGTTTATAGGCTTCTGTTTCTTCTCTGAGCATGAAATCTTTCACCATATTCTCATGTTCTTCTGAAAAACCTGTTTTATTATGATAAAGCTTCATGAGGTACTGGATCTGTTCACTTTGACTTATTCTCAAGCCTCCTGTCAGCCAAAATAAATCTATGCCCCCGCTTATGTCTCTATTACCGTAGCCTTCTCTTTTTAGAAGCTCTGTCATTCTTTCCTCTCCCACTTCTCTGGCTATTCGTTGGTAGTACCAGACCACAGAATTTCGGAAGGCCGTTTTGAAGGTATGATCCTGGTTCCATACTGGAATGGAACGCCTGACGCTGTCCCACTCCATGACATGGGTGCTATCAGGTATTACGCCTGTTTCCAGGGCTATGAGTGAATGAATAATTTTATAAGTAGAGGCAGGAATAAATCTCTCCATACACCTATCCGCATCGTACACATGGAAGAGCCCTTCATTTTCGTCGTAAACCATTACGGATCCTGAGATGTTATCTTGTTGAATACTCTCTTTCCATTCAGGATGCTCGATCACGGTATTATTTTTACAGGCTGATAGAAAGGAAATACCCACAATCAGCAGAGAGAATTGGGAAAAAAGGCGTATCATCAAGTTATTGGATTTATAAAAGTCTGGTAACAGTATGCGAAGGTAGAAAATCTATCTTCATTTGTCGAAATAAGCGGAGTTTATGTATCTTTTCCTCGCAATTTTCGAACTACTACTATAGGACTACTAAATCGATTGCAGAATAATGTTTTTTTCAAGGACTGTCCTTTGTTTGCTATTCCTTAGCTTCTTTCTGGGTTCCTATGCTCAGGGAGAATCCCCTCTTTTTGCATCGGATGAAGTGCTTGAACTTCAAATACATACTGATATCCCTGCCATTCAGGGAGATCGGAAAGGCAAAGAGCTCTACAGGAGCGCTACGCTGAAATGTTCCAAAGAAATCTCTATTCCAGTAGAGGTGAAGGTGAGAGGGAATTTTCGTAAGCGACCTGATATTTGTGATTTCCCCCCTCTGAAGTTAAAATTACCTGACTCTGAATCTCAACAAACTCCATTTGATGGCCAATCAAAACTTAAACTGGTGACCCACTGCCAGGGAGATGAGTTAGTACTGAAAGAATATCTTGCCTATAAAACCCTAAATCTGCTAACTGAGAACAGCTTCAAGGTAAGGCTGGTTAAGATAAAGTATAAAGACCTATCTAAGACAGAGAGTACGGAGTCCCACTACGGAATCATTCTGGAGTCAGTGAAGCATATGGCGGAGAGAATGGGTGGAGAAGAGATAGAGGAAGTGAGATTGGCGCCTGAAGAAATCTCTGAGAAAGAGATGGCGCTTCTATGCCTTTATAACTATATGATAGGAAATACAGACTGGGATGTTACCCTGGAGAAAAATATAAAAATTGTGGGGTTTGATGATCAGAATAAGGAGCCATTACAGCACCTGACATATCAAAATCATATGGGACTATCACAGGCGCTGTAATGGCTCCTTATTCTGATAAATACATAGGCTCTGCTGAGTCCAGAAGGAGATTTACGAACCTTGTGGTTACAAGAGCGTCTATGGAAGCAGCTATATTCTACTTCAAAGAAAAGAAGTCTGAGATATTTGAGTTGTACCAGTCTTTCTCTCTTCTCAAGAAAAAGGAAAGTGAGAAAATATTGGAATATTATACCAAATTCTTCCAATT
>JBCBKZ010000835.1:0-2625 GCA_038520955.1 Bacteroidota bacterium
TAATTGAATTACTCGATTGAAAATTGTGAAAAATGATAAGAGGGAAGTCCACAATTTTCGCTTAAGCAATTTCTGCCTAATGTCTCTTTTGATGAAAGTGGGGGAAGCCTGTGTTACTAATGGGGGTATAAAAAATTCACTCTTGTTACGTCTCTAGTGAATGTAGTGAAATTACAACAGGTAACTGCCTACTATAACTTTATCCCCAAAAATATTGTGCACCTTAGGCCACAGCCTACTCCCCCTCGGAATAAAGGCTGCAACCATAAGGACACAAGTATGAAAAAAGTTTATGTTAACGCTTTTCTATTTTGAAGCAGATGCCATGATTAGCACCACCAGTTATACTCCCAGAGAAAAAGTATTCTTTGTTGAATTGAAGATCACTGACTTTGATCTTGACTCTTTCCCATTTCCCTTTTTCACCATGCCATCTCTTTTCAGTTAGGTTAAATTGGAAGTCAAGCGTAGCATTAGCATTTGCAGCTTCACCCTGTAAGGTAAACTCCCTAACCTTGTCCACTTCATAACTATGCTGATAGGGTTTGTTGCTGAAAGCTTGGCTGGTTACCCCTCTGGTAGTCAGATAAGTGAAAGTACCGGGACTGATGTTTCTACGCATCTTTCTCTTCTTGACTGCTCTTCCTTTGGGGATATCCAGCACCCTATTAGGCTTATTATCTACGGGTTTAATGGTGATGTTGCCAGATCTGCTTTTGGATTCAAGGTATACGCCCATGGTTCCATAAAAATCATTTCCAGCTGTCCCATTCAAGTCTCCCAGGATACGGGTGAAGGTGACTCTGTAGGTTCCCGAGTAGTTTTTAGTTTTAGTCAGGCCGTTGGTACGGGTGGCACCTATGGTACTACTTTTCCCTTGTAGGGTTTTCTGGGCAGAAAGTTGACAGAAAGGGGTCAAGATAAGAGCAAATAAGAGCAAGTGAAATGATAAACGCTTTCTAAGGTTCATAGAGTCGATTATGATTAATGGTTGTTATGGGTGAATAGGTCTCCCATGAGATTGATCTATTTGATAAAGCCGCTTGACTTAGCCATGGCGACGGCTATCTTCTGATAGTCTCGGTTTCTACCTTGTTCTTCCAGGTTGAAGGCCGCTCCTGGCGCTATTACACTGAGGGTATAGCCGTCAAGCTTGATTTCCAGCATACGTTTCTTGCCTGTCCAAAGAGCGGCCTGTCCCATATCCTCCATCCACTCAGTAGACTCGCGCATGGCTTTTTTCATAGCCCAGGCTTCTTCCCAGTTTTCTCCTCCACCAGTAGCTTCGGCTATTTCTCCCATGAACTCGTCTTTGCCCACTTCTCTGGCTAAGGAGATGGTACCTGTTAGGTGGTCTCCCTTCGTCTCACTCAGCTTGACGTGGATCATGCAGGAGGGGCCTCCTACTTGGGTAGCATTAGCCATCTTCGTGGGATCAGAAATGATGACCATATCTTCTGAGACCCCATACAAGTCTGCCAGGGTAGTCGCAGAGAGTTGATCACAGGCGCTCATTCCTTCAGCATAGTCTATCTCGTTTGCCTTGAAGGAAGTATTCACAAAGGAGGTGTCTCCAAGGTCTGCTCCTATGATGGATTTTCTATCTCCTATGCAGGAGGAAAGTAAGCTCATGGCAAGTACGCCTGCAGACATAAGTGTGATATGATTTTTCATGTTAGAAGTATTGTTAGGGTTGATTAGAATAGTTTTTTGTACTCCTTAGCGTTGATGGTTAGGTTCATAGATTCATCTATATCTGTTACCTGAGAGGTAACCGTCCCATCTTTGCTGGTAGCAGTGAATTCCAAGATGAAGCCATATACACCAGTTTGCTCGGCCGTAGCTTGACTCCCGAAGTACCAGTTAGGCATTTCTACATCTGGAGCTGCCCAGAAGAGAATGTCTCCTTCTTCATGCACTGCTTTATACTCATGGCAGGTGTAGCCTAGGATGGTTTTGGTATTCCCTGTTTTGACAGGTTTCTGGAATTCTTCCACTTCCAGATTACCTGGAGAAGTTTCCATGTTCTTCTTGGGAGAAATCTGCATCTTCATGAAATCACTGTCCACAAAGATTCTTGCGCGTCCGTCATCCATGATGATCACAGCATCTCCATTCATACCTTCTGAACCATACTGTTCCATATCTGCCTTCATCCCGAAGTAGTCAGCAGAAGGGTTTATCAGATAAGAAACCTGGTAATTCTCTTTATCTTCTGTGGTAACCAATGTCTTGATTTCTGTGGTGAACTTGTATATGCCTGGCTCTCCTTCAGAGAAGGTAACAGGTCTGTCATTGGAAGGTCTTTTCTTCTTTTTCTTAGATGGTGCCTGACTAACGGCGCTATTGATGAGGGGATCAGAAACAGCTATCTCTGCTGAGTATTTAGCTCCCTTGAAGCTGAAAGTAATGTTCTCTACATCCAGCTTGGTAAGGGTAAGTGTTCCATGTGTTTCGGGATTTTCATGTACGAGTTCAAAGTTTGGATCTTCAGCTATTCTCTCATCAGCTGTTTTATAGTTCCCTAAGAAAGCATCATAGTATAGTTCCAGGGTGGCATCTTGCGGGATGTTTAAGGTAAGGGGAAGGTCAGTACCTAATTCAAGCTCCTGCTTAACCGTCAGT
>JBCBKZ010000836.1:0-2621 GCA_038520955.1 Bacteroidota bacterium
GTATCATAAAATACAATCTGTAGCACACCTGTAATCAGGGCAGTTACCAGAATCATGAGAATGAGGTTCTTGGAACCATATTTCTCTTCCAGTATAGGACCGATTAGGAGAATAAGGGTGAAGTTACTGACTAAATGCTCCCAGTTGATATGTCCTATGACATGGGAGAACAGCCTGAAATACCAAATAGGATTGAGGAAATCTACCACTGGATAAATGGTAAAGAACCCCATGATATCTCCGGGAATTACCTGACTAAGAATCAGAACCAGCGCTGATAAAAGTGCATAATTCAATACCACCGGAGAATTATATTGAATACTCATCTAAAACGTGTTAATTCGTCGCAAACTAAGGAAGTCATAATCTACATGCGTATACTGAAAAAAACCAGTAGAGGTTGACTTCAAGGACTAGTGATATGAAAAATTCAAAACTTTCTCTGCTAACAGGTGCATTCTTTGGACTAACAGCAGTCATTTTGGGTGCCATGGGAGCGCATGCCTTAGAGGCCGTTCTGAATGCTGATCAGCTAGATTCTTTCAAAACAGGCGTTCGCTACCAAATGTATCATGCCTTTTTACTCCTTTTGTTGGGATGGATACAGACAGGTTTCAGTGAGTCCGCTTACAAATGGATAGTAGGTTTACTGATAGCAGGTGTCCTGATGTTCTCTGGCTCCATCTACCTACTGGTACTCACCCCTATCAAAGTAGGCATAGTTACCCCCATAGGAGGAACCCTATTGATCATTGCCTGGACTCTTTTGCTGATCCAGTTTATCAGGAAAGCTTAGCGTGTAGATAATTATTTCACCCGCACCTTTTGGCCTATATCCAGTCGGGAAGGATTCATCCCTGGATTTAAAGTAGTGATGTTGGAAACACTTACGCCAGAGTACTGACGGGAAATCTCCCAAAGCGTTTCACCTCTTTTCACTGTGTGGTAGATGGCCCCATTCGTTGGGGAAGGTCCTGCCGCTATAGTAGCTTTTTTACCAGTGGATTCTTTTCTGGGGGCACTCTTAGCGCCATAAATTTTCAGCTTCTGCCCTACTCTGATTCTGTACCCTCTGAGGTTATTCCATCTGGAGATAGATCTGGCAGATACTCCAAATCTCTCTGCTATAGTTCCAACCACATCTCCTGAACGGACTGTGTAATAGGTAGGCTTACCTGAAGGCTCTTTGTAGCGTGTGCTGTATTTGGTATTGATCGCCTGTACCTGAGGATTGGCTGCAGGGTACTGATTACGCTTCTTCCCAAATTGTCTCATGAGGCTGGGCTCACGCATGACGAAGTATTCCGCTGCCGCCTTAGGCATGTTCATTACATAGGGCTTTTCGGAGTAAGGAATTCTCTTCAGCTTCAGTTCAGGGTTTAGGAATACCAGTTCTTCATAAGAAGCATTGGTTTGTTCAGCTAACTCAGTAAGCGTTATGTCCATTCTCCGAATCTGAACCGTATCTGTATCCAGTCCAAAGTCTACATAGACGGGATAGATATTATGATCGGATGAGTACTCAAAAGCATAAGAGGCAGCTATGAAAGCTGGTACATACCCTCTGGTCTCACGAGGGAGATAGGACATGATTTCCCAGAAGTTATCTTTTCCTCCAGATCTGATGATGGCCTTTCTCACATTGCCCATTCCACAGTTGTAGGATGCAATGGCTAATAGCCAGTCTCCAAACATATCATAAGCATCCTGTAAATAAGCCATGGCAGCTTTTGTAGATTTTAACGGATCTCTTCTCTCATCTACATAGGAGTTCACTTTTAAGCCATACTGCTTACCTGTATAGTACATAAACTGCCAAAGTCCGGTGGCACCCACCCTGGATCTTGCATGAGGATTTAAGGCACTTTCCACTACAGGAAGGTACTTCAGTTCCATAGGGAGACCAGCAGCATCCAGTTCTTTTTCAAAAATGGGGAAATAGACCTTGGAGAGTCCTAACATTCTGGAAACCTGTTCCCTTCTCCTCACTGTATAGAGGTCTATAAACTTCTTTACGGTGTAGTTGTAGTCCATAGAGATCACAGCGGGGATGTTATCCAGTCTGTTTTCTATGGTAGTGGTGTTGACTTTGGGGACCTCGTAGGACCGGTAGTTATTGGTATTGAGGAGGAGCGTATCATACACGCTGCTTACCTGATTATCGAAGGAATAATCCCTGTCCAGTCCATCTAACAGTTCAGAAATAGGTTGGGTCTCCTCTGAACTTTTTTTCTCAACCTGTGCGTACGCAACATTGACAAGGATCAAAACAGAAAGAAACGCGGCTCTCATTGGTGCTCCCATGTATCAGTAGAATTAGCTACAGCTATACAAGTTAGTGCTTATCACAAACTTCATCAAAAAATAGAAGGAATTCTTGTAATAAAAGGAAAGAATTTTTCATCCTAAATACTTTCCATTTCTCATTATGCTTTCTCTCAAAACGGAAGAAAAAGGGTATTTAAATGACCTTACCAAGCATGAGATTCATCCTAATGGCTACTCAGCTTACATGGAGCATTTTCATTATTCTTTTTCTTTATTGATTAACTCTTTGACATTCCCAAATATTTGATGATATTTGCAGTCCCGTTTGAAAAAGATATTATTATGGCGAGAGT